>NZ_JBPWOS010000009.1:0-216382 GCF_055550225.1 Ornithinibacillus liuyingii
AAGAAAAATTGACTGGACTGAGTCCGGTAGAATACCGAACTCAATCCAGTCAATCAGCTGCATAATATAAACTCTAACTTTAAGGGGTTGCCACCATTGCAGGCTTTTTCTTATGTTATAATGGTTCAAAATATTGAGACAGGGGCGAAAGGAATGGATAAGCATTTATTTCTTTTCGGTGGTGGTTCACCTTTTACTGCTAATTTTGCCAAGGAATTTGTGGAATTGACTTCACCTGGGCCTATAGCAATCCTTTTTATAGATGGTGGAGAACCTATCATCCACCGCTATACGGATCGATTATCCAATTTTGGTCAAGTGGAATATTTCAATTTACCTTTACCATCTACATCAGTGGAAGAGGCGATTAGAATCATCAAAGGTAGTACTGGAATCATTATTTGTGGCGGAGATACGGCTAAATACGCGGAATGTATTGTAGATACGGAAATAGCAGATGCCGTACGAAATGCTTATGAGAAGGGGATTCCTGTTGCGGGATTTTCTGCAGGTGCGCTAATTAGTCCGGAATTATGTGTGATTTCTGCACGGGACGGTGGCTGGGATCACTATCAGAAACGAACAGGACTAGGATTAATTAAAGACACATTAATTGCGGTGCACTTCACAGAGTGGAATGAGCAGGAACATCTCACACAGATGACAAGGGATATATATACAGCCCACAACTATGGTATTGATGAGCAAACGGGAATATATTTTAAAAATGGAAATCTACAGGCATTTGATGGTGGCCATGTCTATACAATGGAAAAAGGAAGCTTATTTCAACTTCATTAAGCTTCCTCTTGCATTTTTACTATTTTTTCATTCCGCTTTACCATCTGTTCGTATCGCTTGGTAAATTCATCCAGTTCATCTTCGGAAAATGGCATTTCGACGACTTCTCCTAATTCTTGCAAAGTGGATAAAACGCGTCCTATCATGTCAGGAACTGTCAAGTGGTGTCCGGTAAGGTTCGACAAAGATTCCATAACGTTTGGATTAACAGTTGGATAGGTAAATTTCGTTTCTTCCCCTTTTAAGCTAATATCATAAAATTGTCGAATCAGAGTTGCACGCTCATGGCTATTTCCCTCAATATCTAAATAAATCTGGATAGCAGCACCATCACGGACTCTGCGTTGCGAAATTCCGGCAAATTTCTTCCCATTAATACTTAAATCATAGTCACCAGGACAATAGGATTCGCTAATTTCATAGGCCTCAATTTCATTTGTTATATCCCGGAGCATGTATTGAATAAAGCTAACCATGGCTTCGTAACATTCATGAATCGACAGATGTTTCACTCCTGGCAATACAAGGGATAAATTTAGAACGCCTTCATCGAGTGCAACAGCTAGCCCACCGGAATTTCGTACGATAACCTGATAGCCATGACTTCTTAATAGCTTTACCCCTTCATCTACATAAGGTAAACGTGCATCTGGAATTCCAAGTACAATTGTTTTGGGGTGGACCCATAGTCTCATGCTGGGTGGTGACTTTGCTAAGCTTACAGAAGTCGCAAGGGCATCATCAATTGCAAAGGATGTTAATGCGGTATTCGACACGTTATGAAAATATTTTTCTTTCGTATGATCAATGTAGCGGAATGTCGTATGATGTATGATTTCTTGCCAATTTTTCATGTTGTTCTCCTTTACCATTTCAGAAAAATGTCTTTTTTCGTCTGAGTATCTATTATATAATGATAACAAAATCGTCGAATAGAAACGAGTTGAAACACTGTGGCCTACAAAGATGAAAAACTGCATGAAGAAAAGGTGTTTAAAGATCCAGTGCATCGATATGTCCATGTTCGTGATCGAGTAATCTGGGATTTAATTGCAACACCTGAATTCCAACGCCTTCGTAGAATAAAACAATTAGGAACAACCAATATTACGTTTCATGGGGCAGAACATAGCCGCTTTAATCATTCATTAGGTGTTTATGAAATTGTCCGGCGTATTATAGAAAATTTTCAAGATCGACCACATTGGAATAATGATCAGCGTCTATTATGTATGGCTGCGGCATTATTACATGATTTAGGACATGGTCCATTTTCCCACTCCTTCGAAAAGGTGTTTAAGCTGGACCATGAATACTTTACACAAGCTATCATTCTCGGAGATACAGGTGTGAATAGAGTGCTAGAACGTGTTAGTCCTGGTTTTGCTCAGGAGGTAGCGGATGTAATAGGTAAAACACATACGAATAAATTAGTTGTTAGCTTAATATCTAGCCAAATTGATGCCGATAGAATGGATTACCTGCAGCGAGATGCCTATTTTACTGGGGTAAGCTACGGCCATTTTGACATGGAACGTATTTTGCGTGTCATGCGCCCGATGGAAGACCAAGTCGTGATTAAATCTTCTGGGATGCATGCTGTGGAAGATTACATTATGAGTCGTTATCAAATGTACTGGCAAGTGTACTTCCACCCTGTAACAAGAAGTGCAGAGGTCATTTTAACCAAGATACTACATCGTGCAAAGCATCTATATGAATCAGAATATAATTTTACCTTACAGCCGACCCATTTCCTGTCCTTTTTCGCAGGGGATGTTTCATTGGATGAATATTTAAAGCTAGATGAGTCTATTGTTCATTATTACTTCCAGCTATGGCAACAGGAAGAAGATGAAATACTAAGCGATTTATGCGAGCGATTCATGAATAGACGCTTATTTAAGTATGTTGAATTTAATCCTAATAAACAGGTTGCTGATTTATTACGCCTAATCGAACTTTTTAAAGAAGCAGGGATTAATCCGGATTACTATCTTGTAATGGATTCTTCATCGGATTTACCATATGACTTTTATCGTCCAGGTGAGGAAGAAGAGAGACTTCCGATTCACCTGTTGATGCCAAATGGATCATTTAAGGAGCTTTCAAGACAGTCAGATATCGTAGAATCCATCTCAGGTAAGAAAAGAACCGATCATAAATTATATTTCCCTAAAGACTTTTTATATGCAATCAAAGATGAAAAAATCGTACAAGAAATCACAGGAATTCTATATAGCAAGGAGATGGAATAAATGCTAGATAATCATGCAAAGCTAATGCAGTTTTTTTCTGAGGCAAAGCAAGTGACCGGTAGAAAAAAACTGCAAAAAATGGTCTATATTCTACAATCATTTGGTATTCCTTTTGAGGAAAAATTCCAATTTCACTTTTACGGTCCTTATTCGGAAGAGCTCTCATTACGAATGGAGGAGTTATGTAATTTAGGGTTTATCAATGAAGAAAAAGAAGTGAAAAGCAATTATTTTCAATATCACTATACGTTAACGGATGATGGTGTTGCGTTTTTAAGCCAATACAGTGTGGACATGCCAAATTGTTCTGAAAGCATTGAGCTACTAAAAGGCAAAAGCTCTCGTTTTCTAGAACTAGTGTCTACAATGCTATATTTTAAAGACTTACCAAAGGATGAAGTGGAACTTAAAGTACATGCGGTAAAGCCAAAACAAAAATATAGTGACGAAGAAATGGCGGATGCCTGGAAGTTAATTGACGAGTTAAATCGGAAGCTACAGTAACGATAGTCGTGAAATAAATAAGCAAGCTGTGCTACAATAGTGGATAAACAGTTTGTGTAGGAGGTTTACGAATGAGCGGAGATAATAAAAACCGATTTACGATTATTAAAGATGATTCCAATGACGGGCATGGGGGCTATGGGGTAGGAGCAATTAGTCTAGAAAACATGTCATCCGTGATTGTTGATCCTAATGAAAACAAAGCCTATGTTGATATGGGTGCCATGCACGCTAGAAGTGATGTAGAACGCCGTGTGAAATTCCAACCAGATCGCACCAAAGTACCCGATGGAAAATTATATTGGATAGTATGGGTAAACGTCGACCGAAATGAAAACGGCCCTTATTATGCAGGGGTGGCAGGATGCGAAATCCTAGTTGATCGCCCAAACAAAATAGCATACAAATCCATGCCAGAGCATGTGAAGCATATGGAAAAATCCCTTAAAGGTCATGTCATCGTCGACCATATGGATGAACAGTCTAGACATTTATTACGTGACTTCTTAAAGGAGTTTAAACCAGAATTCTGGGAAAACTCTACCGACGAATTAAAACAAGCATTAGAATAGTAAGAAGAGGACTAGTAACGGAATCGTTATTAGTCCTTTTTAATCTTCACTGGAAAAAATTATTAAAATAGTGAACAATTTGTGTCTGAAAAATGAATCTTTTAATAAAATCTTGTACTTTGCTTCAGAAATTTGTAAACTAATTAATACATGGGCTTACTCATGTATTACTAGGACAAAAAAGAAGCCGACACCTGCAAACTGGACACTTGCGGGATGTCGGCTTCTTTTTTGTATTGGATGGGAGGGAGATGCGCCAACCACACCAGCACATGCCCCAAAGAGACCCAACCCCTAACCTCAATCAAAAAACACTTCAAACCAACGTCGGAATAGTCCTTTCTCTTTATCATCTTGCTCTATTTCATCCCCATAAAAATGTTCATTACAATAAAACTCTGGTTCGGTACCTTTTTCAAAGAACATGACGGTACTTGTTGGGCAATGTGGTGTTGCACGCAATCCAGTAGTTGGGTCAACTGGTACGGCAACTAGTCCATCTGGGGCTTCGAAGTGCTCCTCTGGGATATCTTGATGAGCTTGCTCCATAAAGGTGCTCCATATTTCCTTGGAATAGGAGCGTTCTGGTACGGAGGTTATGCTTCGGTTATCATCATAACCAGTCCAAATGCCAGCTACAAGGGATGGGCTGAACCCAATCATCCAACTGTCTGAATCGGTAGAACCAGTTTTGCCAGCGTAGGTACGGGTTAGATTATCCACTATAGAAGAACCAGTAACGGACATATAGCCATTAAGCGACTCATCGAAAGTGCCAGTCATTAGCTGTGTTAAGATAAAGGCTTTTTGTGGATCTAACACTGGCTTTTTCCTGCTTTCATCGCGTTTATAGACAGTTCTTCCTTCCCGGTCAACAATCTTTTCAATAGTATGGCTATCAATAGAATAGCCACCGTTAGCGAGCATGGCATAACCAGAAACCATTTCCTCGACTGAAACAGTTGCGGTACCGAGTGCTAAGGAAGGAACAGATGGTAACTTACTAGTAATTCCAAATTTCCTAGCTGTTTCAACAAGCGTTTCTACTCCTAAATACATATTTGTCTTTACAGCGTAAATATTATCGGACAAGGCAAGGGCTTGGGCTAACGTAATTGGTTCATTCGCATAATATCCGTTAAAATTACTTGGTTGATAAACTTGTCCATCATCAATTTCAAAGGTAGTCGGTTTGCTCATTAGCATTGTCGTTGCCGTATAACCATGTTCTAAGGCTGCATAATATAAGAACGGCTTAAATGTAGAACCCGGCATCCGCTTGGCTTGTATTGCACGGTTAAATGGACTTTTTTCATAGCTACGGCCACCAACCAATGCGCGAATTGCCCCGTTATGGGGATCCACTACTACCCCACCGACCTCTAATTTGCTTGAATCCTGAATCGTTTGAACAATACTTTTTTCTAAATGCTTCTGTAGCGCAATATCTAATGTTGTGTAAATTTGATACCCGCCAGACCGAACGGATTCATGGTCGATATCGAGAAGAACGGCAGCCTCTGTTAGCACGGTGTCCTGAAAATAGGGACCAATGCTAAGCTGTTTTCTATCGGATGGGTCCGTAAATACAAGTTGTTCACTTTTGGCTGAAATATATTCTTCTTCTGAGATAATATCTTTTTGCTGCATAATGGCTAGTATTTGCTGCTGCCTGTTTGTTGCTCTTTCTAAATCATTTTGAGGCGAATAGTATGTCGGTCCTTTAGGAATTCCAGCGAGCATAGCAGCCTCCGCGATCGTCAAATCACTAGCTTCTTTATTGAAAAAGTAATGACTTGCTGCTTCAATTCCATAAGCTCCATGACCATAGTAAACTGTATTCAAATATCCTTCCAAAATTTTTTCCTTCGAGTAAAACATTTCTAGTCTTAATGTATAAAATGCCTCTTTCAGCTTTCTTGTCCATGTTTTTTCATGTGAAAGATAAAGATTGCGTGCATATTGCTGGGTTAGTGTACTCGCCCCCTCTTTTAACGACATGGTTTTGATATCCTTTAAGATTGCTCCTAGGATACGCTTTATATCAAAGCCGTTATGTTTATAGAAGCGCTGGTCCTCAATCATTAATGTCGCATTAATCAAATTGGGGGATATATTTTCTAAATCGACCCAATAACGGTTCTCTACACCATGTTCTTCACCAATCATTTCACCATTGGCACTATAGTAAATGGTCCTTTGATCATTTAACAGACTAGGCGGACCTAGTAAAAAGGCGATAAGATATAGAAGTAGAATTCCTGAGACAAAGAATAACGTGATTCCGATAGTCATTTTCAATACAATACGTCTGAGTTTTTTGGCTAGAAAGTTTTTCTTCATATCCTAATCTCCATTTGTTTTGTCGTATACTGTCAATTATTATCATTATGGGAAAACAGACTAGGAAATAAACTTCTGATTATATATATTGAAATACGACTTAGATTGTCGCTATAATAGTAAAATATGAGCAAATAATAGGGGCGACAAAATGAAAAACCAAGTAACCATTCATTTACATACGGTAATTGAGGATAATGGTCTGAAAGAAACAAGCACCGTGAAGCAGATTGGTAACTTTTATCAGAAGAATAATATGGATGTATTAGCTTTTGAGGAAAAGGTAGAAGGGGATCACGCGATAAAGAGTATGATTACCATTCAACCAGGAAAAGTGAATATTAAACGGTCTGGAATCGTTTCAATGAATCAGCAGTTTCGCTCGGAGAAAGTCACTGAGAATGTGTATAACCACCCACATGGTCACATTCACATGGAAACTTTTACAAAATCAATTGATTACCAAGCACTAAGTGGCGAGCAAGCAGGTCATTTAAAAGTGGAATATACCGTAAAACTGAACGGACAAGATGAACGTAATCATACGCTTACACTCACGTTTAACAAGGAGGAAGAAGAATGAACGTCTTAGCACAAACGGAAACAAATTTAAAAGAACAAATACGTGCTGCCGTATTAAAAGCAGAATTAGCACAAGAAACGGAAATCCCAGATGTCATATTAGAAAAACCAAAGGATAAATCCCATGGTGACTTCGCTACGAATATTGCCATGCAACTGGCACGTGTTGCCAAAAAAGCACCTAGGCAAATTGCTGAAGCTATCGTAGCTAATTTAGACGCTTCAAAAGCATCAGTAGAAAAGGTCGATATTGCAGGACCTGGATTTATTAACTTCTTCATGAAAAATGATTTCTTAACCGATTTAATTCCAACCATTTTAGAGGCTGGAGAAGCCTATGGTAAAACAGAGCATGGAAAAGGGACAAAAGTTCAAGTGGAATTTGTTTCGGTAAACCCGACAGGAAATCTTCACCTAGGCCATGCTCGTGGGGCAGCCTTTGGAGATGTATTATGTAATGTCCTTAGTGCAGCAGGATATGAAGTAGAACGAGAATATTATATTAATGATGCAGGTAACCAAATTGATAATCTAGCTCTATCTGTCAATGCACGCTATTTACAAGCATTAGGTAAGGATGTCGCAATGCCTGAGGACGGGTACCATGGTCAGGACATTGTAGCAATAGGGAAGCAATTGGCTGAGGAGCATGGAGAAGAATGGGCGAATAAATCGGAGGAAGAGCGCTTAGCATTCTTTAAGGAGTTTGGTTTAGAGCATACACTAGGGAAAATAAAAACAGATTTAGCGGACTTCGGAGTTGAGTTTGATAATTGGTTCTCAGAAAGAAGTCTTTACAAAAATGACGAGATTACCGATGTATTAGCGAAGTTGAAGGCTAGTGGCTATATCTATGAACAAGGCGGTGCTACTTGGTTCCGTTCGACCGATTTCGGTGATGACAAAGACCGTGTATTAGTGAAAAATGACGGAGCATTTACGTACCTAACACCAGACATTGCATATCATCAAAACAAGCTAAACCGCGGGTTTGATAAGCTAATCAATGTATGGGGTGCTGATCACCATGGCTATATCCCTAGAATGAAGGCGGCAATTGAAGCATTAGGCTATGATCCAGAACGCTTAGATGTAAAAATCATTCAAATGGTAAATCTATTTGATGGTGGAGAAAAGCTACGTATGAGTAAGCGTACAGGAAATGCTGTTTCACTTAGAGAATTAATGGATGAGGTTGGAGTGGACGCGGTACGTTATTTCTTTGTGGCACGTTCAAACGATTCTCAGCTTGATTTCGATGTAGAGCTTGCTCGTTCTCAATCAAATGATAACCCGGTATACTACGTACAGTACGCACATGCTCGTATTTGCACGATGCTTAAACAAGCAGAAGCAAAAGGGATAGAGGTTAAGCAATCATTCGATTCTTCTTTATTAACCTCTGAGAAAGAGCTTGATTTGTTGAAGAAGATGGGAGAATTCCCTCAAGTTATTGTGGAAGCTGCTGAAAAGCATACACCACAGAAAATTACGCAATATGTATTTGATTTAGCATCCTTGCTGCACAGCTTTTATAATGCAGAGAAAGTATTAGATACCGAAAATATCGAGTTAACCAATGCAAGACTTGCGTTAATGAAAGCAGTCCGTACTACCATTGCAAATGGCTTAAACTTAATAGGAGTAACAGCACCTAAGAAGATGTAAAAGACTTTTAAATAGAAGACGTTAAAACCTGGGGAATTCCCAGGTTTTTCCTATATTCGGACGGGGGTATTTCTTTGTTTCTAGAAATAACTATTGTTTTTATGAGGAAGGCTTGCGATTCGGTTTTAGCCCTTCCTTTGAGCCTCCCGTTAATCCAATCATCCTCATGCGGAGCTACTTTCCCCAGCCAAAACCTGATTTCCCCATAAAATACAATATACCTACAGAAGATACGATAACTAAAATGCCATACACAATTTCCATGGATATCCTCCTGAAATTTGTCATATTATTATCTTAATTTTACGATAAAGGGAAGTGTAGTTCCAGTTTCTACACGAGAATGAAGTCAATTTATTTCTGAACACGCTTAAATATGTTCTTCTTCATTAACGTTTTCCAAGAATTTCTAGTCTAGTGGTAAACAAAGCTCATTTCGATAAAAATAGGTTGACTGAATAGTCATTCATAATTTATAGTGGTAGAAGAAGCACTCTTTTTTATTTTCGGAAAAATGGAATCGCTATCATTCTGGTTCATCGTACCATGTTTTAGTAAATTTAAGCAATAGGGCGTTTGTTATGAAGACGTAAGGGCAGAGCCGACTAGCAGAAGATAAAGAAAACACGACGGGTGAGGGGAGCCGGTGTTAACTGATCTAATCGTGAGTTGGCAGAAGTCTGTTGTGGAATGATGCGTCCGGATGAAGCAATCTTTGATGTTTAATTTCTATTTTAAAAGAAGACCTAGAAACAGTCAGGAGGAGCAGCTGATGGAGACATTTTTGTTAATTAATACGCTATTATTTTCAGCTATCACACTGTATGCATTTTACTTATTTGGTAGAGTAATAGCAACTCGAGTAGCCTACATTAGATTAGGTAAAAAGTCAGAATTCGATGGGGACATGAAGGAGCGAATAAGACGGATTATCACGATAGTATTTGGTCAATCGAAGCTATTAAAAGATAAAAAGTCCGGTGCTATTCACGTCATGATGTTTTACGGTTTTATTCTAGTACAATTTGGAGCTATCGACTTTATTGTAAAAGGGATATCACCAGGTAATCATCTCCCATTTGGATTTTTATATCCCGGATTTACCTTCTTCCAGGAAATCGTAACATTAACGATTTTAGTGGCTGTAATTTGGGCATTTTATCGTCGTTATATTGAGAAGCTAGTTCGACTAAAGCGTGGGCTGAAGGCTGGATTAGTATTAATTTTTATCGGGACATTAATGCTATCGGTATTATTTGGAAATGGAATGGCATTAATTTGGCACGGGGAATCAGCTACATGGACAGAGCCTGTTGCAAGTTTATTTGCCACTATCTTTGGCTTCTTATCTCCTCAAGCAGCCATGGTTATGTTCTTTATAGCATGGTGGATTCATAATTTGACTTTATTAACGTTCCTAGTATATGTACCGCAGTCTAAGCATGCACATTTAATAGCGGCACCGATTAATGTGTTTTTTAGTAAACATATACCTGGGAAATTGAAAAAGCTAGACTTTGAGATTGATGAAGAAAGTGAAGAAGAAGTATCTTTTGGAGTAGGGAAGGTTGAAGATTTTGAGCAAGTACAGATGATTGATTTCTATGCTTGTGTCGAATGTGGCCGCTGTACAGATGTTTGTCCTGCTTCTGGTACTGGGAAAATGCTTTCTCCAATGGACTTAATGGTTAAAATCCGTGATCACTTAACGGAAAAAGGAGCAGCAGTAACAGGCAAATCACCGTGGGTACCAGCATATGCCTTTTCTAGTACACAAGGTAACCAATTAGCGAAACGTGCTAACAATGAAGCAGCTGCAACATTTGAAAGTATGAGCTTAATCGGAGATGTCATTACAGAAGAAGAACTCAATGCATGTACAACTTGTCGTAACTGTGAAGAGGCATGTCCAGTAATGAATGAACATGTCGACAAAATAATTGATTTACGACGTTATCTGGTGATGACAGAAGGAAAAATGGATGCAGAAGTGCAACGTGCGGTAATGAATATCGAGCGTCAAGGAAACCCATGGGGACTATCGAAAAAGGACCGTATTAAATGGCGTGAAATGGATGAGTCCGCATACATTCCAACTATAAAAGAATTGAAAAAAGAAGGAAAAGAGTTTGAATACTTATTCTGGGTAAGCTCTATGGGCTCATTCGATGCACGTAGCCAGAAAATCGCTATTGCATTTGCCAAATTAATGAACCAAGCAGGGATTAGCTTTGCGATTCTAGGTAATAAAGAGGCGAATTCTGGGGATACGGCAAGACGGATTGGTAACGAATTCTTATTCCAAGAAATCGCAGAGAAGAATATTAAAGAATTTGAGAAAAATGAAGTGAAAAAAATCGTAACGATTGATCCACACGCCTATAATATTTTTAAAAATGAATATCCAGACTTTGGCTTTGAAGGGGAGGTATATCACCATACCCAATTACTATATGATTTAGTCATGGAAGGGAAGTTAAAGCCTACTAAACCGATAAACGAACGATTAACCTACCATGATTCTTGTTATCTAGGAAGGTATAACGGTGTCTATAATCCACCAAGAGAAATCTTACTTGCTATTCCAGGTTTGGAGCTTGTGGAAATGGATCGTAGTCGTGAAAACGGTATGTGCTGTGGGGCTGGTGGTGGCCTAATGTGGACAGAGGAAACAACTGGTAACCGAATTAATGTTGCAAGAACCGAGCAGGCTTTGGCTGTTGAACCAACAGTTATCTCTAGTGCTTGTCCGTATTGCTTAACCATGTTAAGTGACGGAACAAAGGCAAAAGAAGTGGAAGAAGATATTAGCACAATGGATGTAGCGGAAATTCTTGCCTTATCTGTTTTAGTTGAAGAAGAAGTAAAGACAGCGTAAGGTTAAAGAGAGGGGCGTTTTGCCCCTCTTTATCAGAATTAAACTTGAGCGAGCGTTCAATCGTAGAGATTTAACGTATTACTAGATATAAGTTTAAGAGGAGGAAATGAAGATAATGAAGAAATCTGTAATAGTTTCTGGAGCTAGAACTCCATTTGGGAAGTTCGGAGGGGCATTAAAGTCACTAACAGCATCCGAGTTAGGCGGGAAAGCAATTGAAGCAGCATTGAAGCGAGCGGGAGTAGATAACTCAGCAGTAGGCGAAGTGATTATGGGGAATGTGCTACAAGGTGGGCAAGGACAGCTTCCGTCACGTCAAGCAGCACGTGCAGCTGGATTACCGTGGGAGGTAAAGACGGAAACGATTAACAAAGTATGTGCATCAGGCTTGCGTAGTGTCACACTGGCAGATATGCTCATCCGCCTTGGGGAAGAAGACATTGTCGTAGCAGGTGGTATGGAAAGCATGAGTAATGCCCCGTATATACTACCAGATGCACGCTGGGGCAACCGGATGGGAGATAAACGTGTAGTCGACATGATGGTTCACGACGGGCTAACCTGTTCCTTCACTGGAGTACACATGGGAACTTACGGAAACTCTACCGCCGATGAATTTAACCTTACACGTGAGGCACAAGATGAATGGGCATACCGTAGCCATATGCGTGCAGTAAAAGCAATCGAAGACGGCAAATTTGACGAGGAGATCGTCGCAGTTGAAATCCCACAACGAAAAGGCGATCCAGTACTAGTAGAAAAAGATGAAGCACCTAGAAAAGATACTAGTGTAGAAGCTTTAGCAAAATTAAGACCAGCATTTGATAAAGACGGGACAATTACAGCAGGGAATGCACCTGGAATTAATGATGGAGCAGCAGCATTCGTCATTATGTCTGATGAAAAGGCTTCGGAGCTTGGTAAGAAGCCATTAGCTACCATTTTAGGTCATGCCGAAGTAGCCGTAGAAGCAAAGGATTTCCCAAAAACTCCAGGAATTGTCATTAATCATTTACTAGAAAAAACAGGTTACACCAAGGATGATATTGCCCTTTATGAAATTAATGAAGCATTTTCAGCAGTATCCTTAGCAAGTAGTGTAATCGCCGATCTAGACCCTGAAAAAGTAAATGTCAATGGTGGGGCAGTTGCACTAGGCCATCCAATCGGTGCAAGCGGCTCCCGCATCATTCTAACCTTAATCCATGAACTAAAACGCCGTGGAGGAGGATTAGGTATTGCAGCTATCTGTAGTGGAGGTGGCCAAGGAGACGCCATATTAATAGAGGTTGCTGCAGAATAATAGGGGCTAGATGTGAGTTTTTATTGCTTACTAGCCTTGGTTGCGAGCGCGTCATGGCTCGGGAGTTACGCGAGAAAGAAAGCAATTCGCGCCAAATCCAGATTTCGCACGAGAATGTGGGAAACTCGCGCGACTTGGTTAGGATATCGCGCGGGAGAGGAAGGAACTCGCGCGACTCAGTCTAAATTTCGCGCGAGAGAGTTAGAAATTCGCGCCACAAATTAGATTCCGCGCGAAAAAGGCAACTCTCCGCGTGCTCCAGACCAAGTCCCGCGCGAAAAAAGTAAAAGCCCGCGCGCCCCTGGTATAGTTATCTAACAAGAGAAGAAGTATATCGCGCCCAATGCAGATTTCACGCGAGAAAGTGGGAAACTCACGCGACTTGGTTTGGATATCGCGCGAGAGAGTGAGAAATTCGCGCCACAACTGAGGTCCCGCGCGAAAAAAGCAACCCCTCGCGCGCTCCAGACCAAGTCCCGCGCGAAATTTACACATATCCAGCCAGAGCACGCAGCAAGTAGTCCAACACTAGTCAAAACCTTATAAATGTAATAAAACCAATAAGCCAGAAAAGCTCCCATATACTAGCAATCTACTTTTCTGGCTACATTAGAACTTTCAGGAGGTGCCAATAATGAAAACGATTATGGTCATAGGAGCAGGACAGATGGGATCGGGAATCGCTCAAGTCTTTGCTCAATCTGGCTTCGATGTATATTTAAATGATATGAATGAAGCGGCGTTAAATAAAGGAATGAACAATATAGAAAAGCTATTAACTCGTGCGGTTGAGAAGGGTCGTATGACAGATGATCAAATGGCGGAGACCTTAAATAGACTTACACCATCAACGGGCCTTGAGGATGCTTCCAATTGTGATGTAGTTATTGAAGCAGTTGTTGAAAACATGGACGTAAAAACAAGTGTGTTCAAACAGCTAGATGAAATTACGCCTGCACATACTATTCTTGCTTCCAATACATCATCCCTTCCTATTACAGAAATTGCAAGCGTTACCAACAGGCCGGAGAAGGTAATTGGTATGCACTTTATGAATCCGGTACCTGTTATGAAACTAGTAGAAATCATACGTGGATTACAAACGAGTAATGAGACATACCAAGCAATAGAGATAATAACGCATAGCTTAAACAAGACGCCAGTAGAAGTAAATGATTTTCCAGGCTTCGTGTCGAATCGTATTCTAATGCCGATGATCAATGAAGCGATTTACACGCTTTATGAAGGAGTGGCATCGGTTGAGGATATCGATACTGTGATGAAGCTAGGTATGAATCATCCGATGGGTCCGCTGCAATTAGCAGATTTTATCGGATTAGATACATGTCTGTATATTATGGAAGTGTTGCACGAAGGCTTTGGTGACAGTAAATACCGTCCATGCCCATTATTAAGAAAATATGTTAAGGCAGGATGGCTCGGTAAAAAATCAGGTAGAGGATTTTACCATTATGAGTAGCACGACATTAACTTCACCTCACAGGATAGGAGGGGACCACATGCGTTTTCATTTTACCGAAGAACAGCAAATGATGCGTAAAATGGTTCAGGATTTTGCTCAGAAAGAAGTGCTTCCAGAAATAGAACGAATGGAAAAGGAAAAACGGTTTCCAATGGAGCTCATTCGTAAAATGGGTGAACTTGGTATTATGGGAATTCCTATCCCAGAGGAATATCAAGGTTCTGGGATGGACTATACCTCATATGTTATTGCAATCCATGAGCTATCGAAAGTAAGTGCAGCATTAGGTGTTATTTTATCCGTCCATACTTCTGTTGGAACGAATCCGATACTTTTTTTCGGGACGGAGGAACAGAAGAAGAAATATGTTCCGAAGCTTGCTACGGGTGAATATCTTGGTGCATTTGCATTAACAGAGCCACATGCAGGGTCCGATGCCAAAAATTTAAAAACGACAGCGAAACTGGATGGGGACCATTATGTTCTAAATGGCTCAAAGGTATTCATTACCAATGGTGGAGCAGCAGATATCTATATTACTTTTGCCCGAACGGCACCAGGTGCTAATGGTATTAGTGCCTTTATCGTAGAAAAAGATACGGAAGGCTTTATTGTTGGGAAACAGGAAAAGAAAATGGGATTACATGGATCGAATACAGTCCAGTTAATGTTTGAAGGCTGTCGTATCCCTAAGGCACAGTTACTCGGAAGAGAGGGGGACGGCTTCAAGATTGCCATGGCTAACTTAAACAAAGGGAGAGTTGGCATCGCGGCACAAGCCTTAGGAATTGGAGAGGCGGCATTTGAATATGCTGCAAATTATGCGAAGGAGCGAGAGCAGTTTGGGAAACCGATTGCCAACAATCAAGGCATTTCATATAAGCTAGCAGACATGGCAACCAAATTGGAGGCTTGCAAACTATTAGTCTATCGCGCTGCATTGTTAATCGAGCAGGACACCCCATGTGCCAAAGAAGCCTCCATGGCTAAAATGTTTGCTTCAGATACCGCGATGCAAGTGGCAATTGAAGCGGTACAGATTTTTGGAGGATATGGTTATACCGAGGAGTATCCAGTTGAACGGCTATTCCGTGATGCAAAAATCACTCAAATATACGAAGGAACAAACGAAATTCAGCATATGGTAATCGCTAATAATCTACTGAAATAGGGGGCATGGAGGATGAATTTTCAATTAACTGAAGAACAAGAAATGCTACGTAAAATGGTACAGGATTTTGCCAGGAAAGAAGTAGAACCAACCGCAGCAGAGCGTGATGAAGAAGAGCGCTTTGACCGTGAGATCTTTGATAAGATGGCGGAACTTGGTTTAACCGGAATTCCTTGGCCGGAAGCGTATGGTGGTATTGGTGCAGACTATGTCAGTTATGTCATTGCGGTAGAAGAATTATCTCGTGTCTGTGCTTCTACAGGGGTTACATTATCCGCGCATCTTTCCCTTGCAAGCTGGCCGATTTATAAATATGGAACGGAAGAACAGAAGCTTGACTTCCTTTATCGTCTAGCTACAGGGGAGGCATTAGGGGCCTATGCATTATCAGAGCCTGGTGCAGGTAGTGATGTTGCCTCTATGAGAACGACTGCGAAGTTAGATGGAGCTCATTATGTTTTAAATGGAAGCAAAGTCTGGATAACTAATGGTGGTGTTGCTGATATTTATGTTGTATTTGCTAAGACAGATGTTGATGCACGCCATAAGGGAATCAGTGCCTTTATTGTAGAAAAAGGCACAGAAGGCTTCTCCTTTGGAAAAAAAGAAAAGAAGCTTGGAATTCGTTCCTCACCTACTACAGAATTAATATTTGAAAATTGCCGTGTGCCAAGGGAGAATCTGCTTGGTGAAGAGGGAGAAGGCTTTAAGATTGCCATGTCAACGCTAGATGGTGGACGTAATGGAATAGCTGCCCAAGCGGTTGGTATTGCTCAAGGTGCACTAGATGCCGCGACGAGCTATGCCAAGGAACGGGAACAGTTTGGTAAGCCGATTGCTCACAACCAAGGGATTTCATTCAAGCTAGCGGACATGGCAACGGAGATTGAAGCGGCTCGACTATTAACCTATCAGGCTGCTTGGTTGGAATCGGAAGGAAAACCATATGGTAAAGCATCAGCCATGTCGAAGCTGTTTGCTGGAGATGTGGCGATGAGAACGACAGTGGAAGCTGTTCAAATATATGGTGGATATGGCTATACAAAAGACTACCCAGTAGAGCGCTTTATGCGCGATGCAAAAATTACCCAAATCTATGAAGGAACACAGGAAATACAACGCCTTGTTATTGGGAGAATGGTAACGAAATAGAGAGGATGGTAGGAGGATGCACCAGTTAGTTGAACGAATTCAGGAACAGGACATTCGTGCTCTAGCAAGAGCCATTACATTAGTAGAGAATGATCATGAAGATAAGCTGCAAATTATGCAAGATGCTTATCGGATCAGGAAAAATGGGATGTATATCGGACTAACTGGTTCACCTGGTGCCGGAAAAAGCTCACTAGTAAATCGTTTAATCTCACATATCCGAAAAGAAGGAAAAACAGTCGCTGTTATCGCTGTGGATCCTACTAGTCCCTTTAGTGGAGGGGCACTACTAGGGGACAGGGTTCGGATGAATGAGCATTTTATTGATGATGGGGTTTTTATAAGGAGTATGGCAACACGTGGAAGCCTTGGTGGGCTTGCTCGTGCAACAAAGGATGCCTTAAGACTTTGTGATGCGTTTGGTTTTGATGTCATTATAGTCGAAACCGTTGGAGTTGGGCAATCCGAGCTTGATATTATGAAAATCGTCGATACTACCGCTCTTGTTCTAACACCCAATAGTGGTGATGTCCTGCAAATATTCAAAGCCGGTATTATGGAGATAGCCGATTTGTTTATTATTAATAAGGCAGATTTGCCAGGAGTTGGCAAGCTGAGAGCGTTATTAAGAGAGTTAGTTCATATTACCAAATCCGCTGAACACCAAACACCAATTGTCAAGACCATCACCACGGAAAACCAGGGGATCGATACGTTATGGGAAAAGCTGAAAGAACATCATGACTACTTATATCGCACGACAGAAGGGGAAAAGCGACGAGAAGAAAGACACCAGCTAGAAGTCTTGGAATTGATTCGAGATGAAATTTGGCGCGATGTATACCAATTTGTCCAAATTCAACCTGAATTTAATCGTAAGTTAGTAAATAGTGATCCTTATAAGCAAGCAGTGGACTGGTACTACAAGTGGAAAAAAGAAGGGAGATAGCTCAAGTTGGAGAATAAGGTTCTATCTTCTGTAAAAGATGAGGGATTAATTAAGAAAAGGCGAAATCAAATGATTAGAGGTGCCTTAACGTTATTTAAAGAAAAGGGATTTCATCGTACAACAACAAGAGAAATTGCGAAAGAATCCGGATTTAGTATTGGAACCCTGTATGAATATATCCGTACGAAAGAAGATGTACTATACCTTGTCTGTGAATCCATTCATGGGGAAGTGGAAAAACGGCTTGAAGCCGTAGTGGATCTGAAGAAACCATCAACGGAAACACTTTGTAATGTGATTACATCTTTTTTCCGATTGATGGACGAGATGCAGGAAGAAATTCTGGTTTTATATCAAGAGGTTAAATCACTTAGTAAAGAAACGAGAAGTGCTATTTTAGACAAGGAACGCGAAATGGCGGCTATGTTGGAGAAAGCCATTATCACGTGTCTCCCTCATCCATTGCCTAAACAAGATACAACATTGCTGGCAAATAATATATTAATTCACGGCCATATGTGGAGTTTTCGCAGGTGGATGATACAAAAGGATTTTACATTAGAGGAATATATCGATAAGCAGCTTTCGTATACACTTTCTGCAATGGGAATAAATCGAGACGAATTGAATTGGAGGGGTGAGAATGGAACAGGTAACCGTATATAAAACAGAGCATCCTGTTCGCTTTGTTACGGCATCAAGCCTTTTTGACGGGCATGATGCGTCCATTAATATTATGCGTAGAATATTACAAGCGAGTGGAGCCGAGGTTATTCACCTTGGTCATAATCGTTCCGTAGAGGAAGTAGTACATGCAGCGATTCAAGAGGATGTACAAGGAATTGCGATTTCCTCTTATCAAGGCGGACACGTGGAATATTTTAAATATATGGTCGATCTTTTACAGGAGCTTGGGGCTGGTCATATTAAGGTCTTTGGTGGCGGTGGTGGTGTCATTATCCCACGCGAAATTAAGGAATTACACCAATATGGGGTAACGCGAATTTTCTCCCCAGAAGATGGTCGTAAACACGGCCTACAAGGGATGATTAATCTCATGCTTGAGGAATGCGATTTTTTGCCACCATTTGATATTGAGAACCAGTTAAAACGCCTACAAGCGGGCGACCGTCAAGCAATGGCAAGGATCATCACTTTTGTAGAAAATGGAAAGATTTCGGATTCGGAAAAGAAGGAATTACTGGACGCTTTACAAGAATTGTTAAACCCGAATATCCCGGTTCTTGGTATTACAGGTACTGGTGGTGCGGGAAAAAGTTCACTAACAGATGAATTAATTCGTCGTTACCTGAATGAAATTCCAGATAGAAAAGTTGCCATTATCTCCATTGATCCAACAAAGCGGAAGACCGGTGGTGCCTTATTAGGGGACCGTATTCGCATGAACGCTATTTTTACAGATCGTGTATATATGCGCTCATTAGCTACGAGAGATTCTAGTAGTGAATTATCTAAAGCAATTGAAGATGTCATACAGGTCGTGCGTGCTTCTGGCTATGACTTTATTGTGGTAGAAACGAGTGGTATTGGTCAAGGAGATGCAGCAATTACAGAAATAACGGATTTATCCATGTATGTCATGACCTCTGAATATGGGGCGCCGACACAGCTTGAAAAGATAGATATGATTGATTTCGCTGACTTTATCGTGATTAATAAATTTGAACAAAAGGGTTCTGAGGATGCATTAAATCAAGTGCGTAAACAATATGAGCGTAGTCATATGCTGTTCCATCAGGATAAGGAAACCTTCCCAGTCTTTGGGACCATCGCTAGTCAGTTTAATGATAGTGGTACAAATGCACTTTTTGCAGCACTTATTGATAAGTTGAATGAGAAATATGATTGGAATGAGCAAGTTGATTTCGACCGTCATACGATTTCTGAAAAGCAAAATTTAATTATTACCAATGAGCGTCGCCATTATTTGCGTGAAATTGCGACCCATGTTCGTAACTATCAAAAGTTTGCCAAAGAGCAAAGTGAGATTGCAAGCAAGTTGTACCAATTACATGGTGCTATGGAGTTAATCGAGGAAGAAAATGTAAACGCTTCACTAGAGGCCGCTTATAAAACATATGAGGCCAAACTTTCTCCAGCCGCCAAGGAATTACTGGAATCATGGGATAAAACAAAGGAAAGCTATTCGGGTGACACGTATACCTTTAAGGTCCGTGATAAGGAAATTCAAATGGAGCTTACTACTGAATCACTAGCCGGCTTGAAAATTCCTAAAGTTGCGTTTCCGAAATATATGGACTGGGGGGAACGATTGCGCTGGCTATTAAAGGAAAATGTTCCAGGTGCATTTCCTTTTACTGCTGGTGTCTTCCCATTTAAGCGAAAGGGAGAGGATCCAACTCGTCAATTTGCAGGAGAAGGTACACCAGAGCGCACGAATCGTCGTTTCCACTACCTATCTAGAAATGATGATGCCAAACGGTTATCGACTGCCTTTGACTCGGTAACCTTATATGGGGAGGACCCAGCCTATCGCCCAGATATTTATGGAAAGATCGGGGAAAGCGGTGTAAATATATGTACGTTAGATGATATGAAGAAGCTATACAAAGGCTTTGACTTAACCGATCCATTAACCTCTGTATCCATGACGATTAATGGTCCGGCTCCGATTATTTTAGCAATGTTCTTTAATACAGCGATAGATCAGCAGGTGGAGAAGTTTGAAGCAGAAAACAGAAGAAAAGTAACCCCAGAAGAATATGAAAAACTAAAAGAGGATACTTTAGCATTAGTCCGAGGTACAGTTCAAGCGGATATTTTAAAAGAAGACCAAGGGCAAAATACATGTATTTTCTCAACAGAGTTTGCGCTTCGGATGATGGGAGATATCCAGGAGTATTTTATTGACCACCACGTTCGAAATTATTACTCCGTTTCTATTTCTGGCTATCATATTGCGGAAGCAGGGGCAAACCCAATTACCCAGCTTGCCTTTACATTAGCCAATGGCTTTACGTATGTAGAATACTATTTAAGCCGTGGAATGGATATTAATCAGTTCGCACCAAACCTATCCTTCTTCTTCTCCAATGGGTTAGATCCAGAATATACGGTAATTGGTCGGGTCGCTCGACGAATTTGGGCTGTCACGATGCGGGATAAGTACGGGGCTAATGAGCGCAGTCAAAAATTAAAATACCATATTCAAACATCTGGCCGGTCCTTACATGCACAAGAAATTGATTTTAATGATATTCGCACAACCTTGCAAGCGTTAATCGCAATCCAAGATAATACGAATTCACTTCATACGAATGCATATGATGAGGCGATTACAACACCGACAGAGGAATCGGTTCGACGAGCGATGGCAATTCAAATGATTATTAACCGTGAATTCGGTTTAACGAAAAACGAAAACTCCCTACAAGGGTCATTTATTATTGATGAGTTAACCGATTTGGTGGAAGAGGCTGTACTACAGGAATTTGAACGTATTAATGATCGCGGCGGTGTACTAGGGGCAATGGAGCGGCAATATCAACGAGGAAAAATCCAAGAGGAATCACTATACTATGAAGGAAAGAAACACTCAGGTGAGCTTCCAATCATTGGCGTCAACACATACCTAAACCCTAATCCACCATCAGAGGAAGAAATAGATTCCATGGAGCTTGCACGCGCGACAAAAGAAGAAAAAGAGCACCAAATCCAGGAGCTAAAGAATTTCCAAGAAAAACATAAACACGAAGCAGAGACCGCACTTAAGAATCTAAAGCAAGTAGCGGCATCAGGTGGAAACATTTTCGAGGAACTAATGGAAACTGTAAAAGTAGCCTCCCTTGGCCAAATTACTACTGCCTTATATGAAGTCGGTGGGCAGTATAGACGGAATATGTAGGAAGTGTGTGGGTAGGTAAGTATTAAATTTTTCATCAGCATTAAAAAACGTACACATTAGCTAAAGAATAAGCGAATTCAAGTTTTGTTATTGAACTGTATTAGAACAATAACCTAAGGATTATGGGGTAGCCCGAATACGTACAGCCTATATGGGATTAATGACTTATAAGAATGTCAACAGAGCAAAGCTTATTAAGACTCACTATCCTCCGTAGAAAGGCGAAGTGTATTCGGGCTGCATGTATTGATTTCTTTAAATTTCCAATTTAGGGGATTCTGGTAGTAAATAAACTGTAAAAACAAGAAAATAAATTTGATAATTCCTGCATAATTTGTTTATAATGTATGATAGCTTTTAAAAACATACATACCATAAATCAACAAGAGTAATCCCAAATAGGATTGGCTTTTTATTACGTGTTAGAGTATGTGGTTCAATCTTTACCAATCAAGTTATTCTAACAAATCGATATATTAATGAAAAGGGAGTGCGGTATTGTGAGCTTGGAAAATCTTAGCCGCGAGGAAATCACAAAAATGTCAATGCTAGAGTTGGCAAAAGAAATACTAACAGAAGAAACAAAGGCACTAGACTTTAGAGATATTTTTAATAAAATTGCTGAACTAAAAGAATTTAATGATGAGCAAAAGGATGACATGCTAGCACAATTCTATACGGATCTAAATGTGGATGGAAGATTCATTACGCTTGGTTCTAATATGTGGGGACTAAAGCGTTGGTATCCATTTGAACAAATTGATGAAGACATTCATAATGAACCGAAGAAGAAGAAAAAAGCGAAGAAGAAACTGGATGATGATTTAGATCTAGACGATGACTTAGATCTTGATTTAGAAGAAGATGATGTTCTGTTAGACGAAGACGATGATTTTGATGACATTGATGAAGATTTTGACGAAGATCTTGATGATGATGATGACTTTGATGATTTTGATGATGAAGACGAGATTGAAGATGAGCTAGAAGATTTAAATGAGATTGATGAAGACGAAATCGATGAGGATTTTGAAGAAGATAAATAAAATGACTGCTTGACTTTTAGAAGACAGGTTAGTACAATTTGTATTGGGCTCTTTAATTTATTTATTCGAAGCGTTTCCCCTTAAATGGGGAGGCGCTTTTTGTGTTTTAAACAAGCTTTTAATGGGAATCTAATCCCTAGTGGCGGAAAAGAAGATGTGGTTAAATTCTTTTCTACATACTGGTGTTGATTCTTGTTTTTTATTTTTTTGGGCTTTTTTATAGATTGTTATTCTCTCTAATCATGTGCACGTGGCTGGGGGACAAAAGAATTAACCTTAAAGGAAAACCGAATGAAGAGCAAGGACCACGCTCCGGAAATATACTTGCGGTTGCTTTCAGTACAGGGGCGACATCTGCTCGAAAAGACCATCGCAGTGTCTACCTTGCCGCCGGGCGGCTGTTGAGCCTCCTCGTGCTTCGCACTGCGGGGTCTCACCGATGCCTTTCCTCCCGCTGGAGTCTACGTATATTTCTAGAGCTAGTATCGTGTATCATCTGGTTTTACATTTAATTCTTTTCGTTATGTCCCAGCCTCGCTAAGAGCTTTGGTTGGAGAATTGGTCTTTTTATAGCAATCAAATAAAAAAAAGTAGTCTAACCCGAACATCACTGTTTTATTTTTGTTTTCTCCGATTCTATTGGAGAATAGTGTACACAATAAATACAAACAGTGGTCGTACTTATTATTTATTATATATAGAAAGAGGGATAGTTGTGGCTAAGTATATTTTTGTCACTGGTGGCGTAGTGTCATCTTTAGGAAAAGGAATTACAGCAGCATCAATTGGAAGATTATTAAAGAACCGTGGTTTAAAAGTTACGATTCAAAAATTTGATCCATATATTAATGTTGATCCAGGTACAATGAGTCCTTATCAGCATGGGGAAGTTTTTGTAACAGATGATGGTGCAGAAACCGATTTGGATTTAGGACATTATGAACGCTTTATTGATGAGAATTTAAATAAATATAGCAATATTACGACTGGTAAAGTGTACTCTAACGTTATTCGTAAAGAACGCCGAGGAGATTATTTAGGTGGGACTGTACAAGTAATCCCACATATTACAAACGAGATTAAAGACCAAGTTTTCCGAGCAAGTGAAGCAACAGGTGCGGATGTTGTTATTACAGAAATTGGTGGTACTGTAGGGGATATCGAATCACTTCCGTTTTTAGAGGCAATTCGCCAAGTGAAAAGTGATATCGGCAAGAAAAATGTCATGTATATCCATTGTACATTAGTACCATATATTAAAGCGGCTGGTGAACTTAAGACGAAACCAACTCAGCATAGTGTAAAAGAATTACGTTCATTAGGTATTCAACCGGATGCAGTAGTATTACGTACCGAACACGAAATCAGTGAAGAAATGAAGGCTAAAATTGCCCTATTCTGTGATATTGATGAAGAAGCAGTGATTGAAATGCGTGATGCTGCAAATCTATACGAAATTCCACTAGCATTACAAGCACAACATCTTGATCAGATTGTTTGTGATCATTTTGGCTTAGAGGCAGGACCTGCAGACATGACAGAATGGAAAAAGCTAGTTGACCGTGTATGTAATTTATCGAAGAAAGTTACGATTGGCTTAGTCGGGAAATATGTTGAGCTACAAGATGCTTATATATCTGTTGTCGAATCACTAAAACACGCAGGATACGCGTTTGATGCTGATATTCATGTTCATTGGATTAACTCAGAAAAATTAGATGCACAATCAATCAGAGAAAAACTATCACAGGTCGACGGGATTATCGTGCCAGGAGGATTTGGTGACCGTGGAATCGACGGGAAAATTGAAGCAATTCGTTATGCACGTGAAAATAAAGTTCCATTCCTTGGTATTTGCTTAGGAATGCAGTTAGCAACAGTAGAGTTCGCTCGTAATGTATTAGGGTATGAAGATGCACACTCAGCGGAAATTAATCCAAATACGACACATCCGATCATTGACTTACTTCCAGAACAGAAGGATGTGGAAGACTTAGGTGGAACATTACGTCTAGGCTTGTATCCTTGTAAGTTAAAAGATGGTACAAAAACAAAAGCAGCATACGACGGGGTAGATATGATCGAGGAACGCCATCGTCATCGTTATGAATTTAATAATGAGTATCGTGAGGAAATGGAAGCAAAAGGATTTATTTTCTCAGGTACAAGTCCAGATGGACGTTTAGTGGAAACTGTCGAAATTGCTGACCACCCATGGTTTGTCGCATGTCAGTTCCACCCAGAGTTTAAATCTCGTCCGACAAGACCTCAAAATCTATTCAAAGGATTTATTGGCGCAGCTGTAGAACAAAAGAACTAATAATCGAAATAGTTATTGTTAATAAGTGTAGTAAAAAAGTCGTGAATTTGTACTTGAAAGGGTACGAATCGCGGCTTTTTTGCTATATTCAAATTAAGTTTAACTTTTATTCAAGGGGGTATAGTATAAGGCATTAACCATACTATATGCAATGATTAACTAATGTGATTCCAAAAAGTACCACATGTGGTGTTCGTTAAAAAGAAGGGTTTTGGAGTTTTCTGTCGAATAGTTAATCAAAAAAGGGGGTATTGTCGAAATGGATCGAAATATTTTAGTGGTGGATGATGAAGTAGGGATAAGGCTGTTACTGGAAGACTTATTGGCAGCAGATGGTTATACGGTCTATACTGCTCAAACAGGGAAAGAAGCATTAGAGCTAATAAACCTACATAAGATTGATTTACTAATCATTGATTATAAGCTGCCGATTATTGATGGTATTGAAGTGATTAAACAATTAGAAAGAGATGACAAAGAAATAAAGATTGTCCTTATGAGTGGCTTAGCAGAGAGCTTAACAGATGAAATATATCAACTATCATCTATTACAAAAGTACTCTCTAAGCCATTTGATGTGATGGAATTTAAAGGATATATAAACCAACTACTTGCAGAGTAGTAGAAATATTTGAAAATAAAACACTAACACTATAATCTTGCACCATGGCATTTGTATTGGTATTCTTATACTGAAGTGAACAATCATATAAGGATTTTCATATATCAGAAGGAGGAAAAACAAATGCCATTAGTATCAATGAAAGATATGCTAGAAAAGGCTAAGGACAACGGCTATGCTGTTGGACAATTCAATATAAATAACTTGGAGTACATACAAGCTATCCTGCAGGCTGCTGAGGCAGAAAAATCACCAGTTATTTTAGGAGTATCTGAAGGTGCTGGAAAATATATGGGTGGTTTTAAAGTAGTAGTAGCAATGGTAAAAGCTTTAATGGAAGAGTATGGTACTACAGTTCCTGTAGCGATTCACCTAGACCATGGTTCAAGCTTTGAAAAAGTTGCCCAAGCTATTCACGCAGGATTTACTTCTGTTATGATCGATGCTTCACATTCTCCAATTGAGGAAAATATTGCATTAACGAAAAAGGTAGTAGAACTTGCACATATCCACGGTGTTTCTGTTGAAGCAGAAGTTGGAACTGTTGGTGGAGAAGAAGATGGTGTTATTGGTGGCATCAATTATGCTGATCCACAGGAGTGCTTAAGTCTAGTAAAAGAAGCTGGAATTGATTGCTTAGCACCAGCATTAGGTTCTGTTCACGGTCCTTACCAAGGTGAACCAAACTTAGGATTTAAAGAAATGGAAGAAATTCTTAACCTAACACAAGTTCCATTAGTATTACATGGTGGTACTGGAATTCCTACTAAGGATATTCAAAAAGCAATTTCTCTTGGTACTGCTAAAATCAATGTCAATACAGAGAACCAAATCGCACAAACAAAAGCGATTCGCCAAGTATTAAATGACAATACAGAAGTTTATGATCCTCGTAAATATTTAGGACCAGGTACAGAAGCAATAAAGCAAACTGTTATTGGTAAAATGCGCGAATTCGGATCTTCTAATAAAGCTTAATAATATGAAAAAATGCCCTCTCTGTTTTGCATTGTCCTACGTATACAATTATGTAGCGTGAAACAGATAGGGCTATTCCTATAACAAAAGGTATAAATTAAAATTAGGGGAGGCAACAAGATGAAGTTTTTTATTGATACAGCAAACATTGAGGAAATTCGTTCTGCAAATGAGTTAGGGATTTTAGCGGGAGTTACAACTAACCCAAGCTTAGTAGCAAAAGAAGGCGTATCCTTCCATGATCGTCTACGTGAAATTACTTCAGAAGTTTCCGTTGGATCAGTTAGTGCAGAGGTAATGTCAGAAGATGCAGAGGGCATGATTAAAGAGGGATTAGAGCTTGCTGCTATTGCACCAAACATTACGATTAAAGTACCTATGACTTTAGAAGGCTTAAAAGCAGTAAAAGCTTTTAGTGATAAAGGGATTAAAACGAATGTAACGCTTATCTTTAATCCAAACCAGGCACTACTTGCTGCTAGAGCAGGTGCTACATATGTATCACCGTTCTTAGGTCGCCTTGATGATATTGGTCATAATGGGATGGAATTAATCGCAACGATTGCCGATATCTTTGATCGTCATGGCATTGAAACTGAAATCATTGCAGCAAGTATTAGACATCCACTACACGTAACAGATGCAGCACTTCACGGAGCTCATATTGCAACAGTTCCTTATAATGTATTAAGTCAGCTTGTTAAACACCCATTAACAGATCAAGGAATTGAAAGATTTATTGCGGATTGGAACAAAGCAAATCAATAATTATTAAAAATAAATTCTCAAGGTCAAACTATTTTTAAAAAAACCAGTATATTCGCTTTTCGTTTTAAATAAAGTAAAAGTGGAAAAAATAACTGGAATACTATTTAAATAAGTGGAGGATGTACAAGTTACATTCTCACCTCAAAAGCGGGGTTAAAACATGCAAAAAATGATAGTTGAGGGCGGTCATGTCTTAAATGGAAAGATTCGTATTAGTGGTGCAAAAAACAGCGCGGTAGCACTCTTACCGGCAGCGATTTTAGCTGATTCACAAGTTACGATTGAAGGCTTGCCTGAAATTTCGGATGTGTATACACTTAGTGATTTGTTAGAAGAAATCGGCGGTGATGTAAGCTGGGATGGACAAACGGTACATATAAATCCGGAAAACATGATCTCCATGCCATTGCCAAATGGGAAAGTAAAGAAGCTTCGTGCTTCCTACTATTTTATGGGGGCGATGCTTGGTAAGTTTGGTAAAGCAGTAATCGGCTTACCTGGTGGCTGTTTTTTGGGTCCACGTCCGATTGACCAGCATATTAAAGGTTTTGAAGCATTAGGTGCTGAAGTTACGAACGAACAAGGTGCTATATACTTACGAGCTAAAGAGCTAACTGGTGCAAGAATTTATTTAGATGTCGTTAGTGTAGGTGCGACAATTAATATAATGCTTGCTGCAGTTCGAGCAAAGGGTAAAACCGTTATTGAAAATGCAGCTAAAGAACCAGAAATTATTGACGTAGCAACCTTACTAACCAATATGGGTGCAAAGATTAAGGGTGTTGGTACAGATGTTATTCGAATCGAAGGAGTACCATCCTTACATGGATGTAGACATACCATTATACCTGACCGAATCGAAGCAGGTACCTAT
The DNA here is from genome assembly GCF_055550225.1 of Ornithinibacillus liuyingii. Classification (NCBI taxonomy): domain Bacteria; kingdom Bacillati; phylum Bacillota; class Bacilli; order Caryophanales; family Bacillaceae; genus Ornithinibacillus; species Ornithinibacillus liuyingii. Next base: position 28,159 of record NZ_JBPWOS010000009.1, read on the forward strand.
GCTATTGCAGCTGCTGCCGCTGGTAACGAAGTAATCATCGATAATGTAATTCCGCAGCATTTAGAATCATTGCTAGCGAAACTACGCGAAATGGGTATTACCGTAGAAGACTCAGACGACCAACTATACATCGCATCAAGGAACCCACTAAAAAGCGTGGATATTAAAACATTAGTATACCCTGGTTTTCCAACTGACTTACAGCAGCCTTTTACTAGTCTGCTGACTAAGGCCCATAATACTGGTGTTGTAACAGACACGATTTATTCGGCAAGACTTAAACATGTAGATGAGTTGAGAAGAATGAATGCCGTTGTCAAGGTAGAAGGTGGCTCTGTTATTGTCACTGGACCAGTCCAACTAGAAGGCGCACGAGTAAAAGCAAGCGATCTCCGGGCAGGTGCCGCTTTAGTCATAGCAGGCTTAATGGCTAAGGGTATTACCGAAATCACTGGATTAGAACATATAGACCGAGGCTATGAAAACATGACTCAAAAGCTAAATAATCTCGGTGCAAATGTTTGGCGAGAAGACTTGTCTGAAGAAGAAGTCATACAATTTCAAAACTCTTAGGACCTTCGCGAACATTATTAATTCGTAATGGTATTTTCAAGCTAGAATACACAGAGATGAGGGTGAGACTCCGGTATTAGCTTTCAGGAGGCTCACCAATCGTCCCTAGAAAACAAAGTGTATTTGAAACGCAGGCTTACCATTCTTCACCGATACATTTAAATAAATAAACCTTTTTGGGATGAGGCTATTTATTTAAAGGAGATGGAAATCATGGAAAGAAGTCTAACAATGGAAATCGTACGCGTTACAGAAGCAGCAGCACTTGCCTCAGCCCGATGGATGGGAAGAGGAAAAAAGGAAGAAGCAGATGATGCGGCAACTACAGCAATGCGAGACGTATTTGACACCATACCGATGCGAGGCACTGTAGTAATTGGAGAAGGTGAAATGGACGAGGCCCCAATGCTTTACATAGGAGAGAAATTAGGCACTGGTACTGGACCATTAGTAGATATTGCGGTTGACCCATTAGAAGGGACTAATATTGTTGCTAAAGGGACAACCAACGCACTTACCGTTATTGCAATTGGCGACCATGGTAAAGTCCTCCATGCACCAGATATGTATATGAAGAAAATTGCCGTTGGACCTGAAGCGGTGGGCAAAATTAATATTAATGCCCCAACTGTTGATAACTTAAAAGCAGTGGCAAAAGCTAAAAATAAAGAGGTAGAAGACCTTGTCGTCATCTTATTAGATCGTCCTCGCCATCAGCAGATAATTGAAGAAATTCGAGAAGCGGGAGCGAGAATTAGACTGATTCAAGATGGTGATGTCGCAGCTGCAATTAATACGGCATTCGATGAAACTGGAATTGATTTATTTATGGGAACTGGTGGTGCCCCTGAAGGTGTTATCGCTGCCATTGCATTGAAATGCTTAGGTGGTGAAATGCAAGGACAGCTTGTACCACAGAATGATGAGGAAATTGCTAGATGCCATAAAATGGGCATTACCGATATCGACAAAGTCTTTTATATGGATGACTTTTGTGGTGGAGATGATGCTATTTTTGCAGCGACCGGCGTAACCGATGGTGAGCTATTAAAGGGAGTCCAGTTCAAGGGGACCAAAGCTAAGACGCAAACCGTTGTAATGCGAGCAAAAAGCGGTACGGTTCGTTTTATTGATGGAGAGCATAGTTTAAGAAAAAAACCCAATTTAGTTATGAAACCGGAATAATACTCATATACATGGAAAACATCGGCTCTCGTGTCGGTGTTTTCCAGCTTCTCTATTTAGGTAATCAAAGGATAACATTCCACTTATAACCAGTTTGTATTGGTTTACTCTACCCTACATTAGATACTCATTTTCCAAATGAAAAAAAGTATTGAATAATCCCATTAAAACGGTTAACATTGTAAATGTTTAAGATAAGTATTGTTTGGTTAATATACAAAGTATAAGAAAAATTAATCTATCGCTTTCTCTACTACTAGAGAAGCCGAAAACTTCTATTCTAGCTTCTAACTATTCTTCCCTTCTAAATAAGATTTCACATCAGGAAGCAATAATTCATTTAATACTAATCAGATAAGTCTTATCAAATTTAAATACTCCGGTATCAAAGATTCTTTGCTGTTTTTGTATATGTACATAACCAGTGATGTTTCTATCAAAATAGTAAAATGTATATGAATAGGCGTGGTGAATATGGCTGAATTAACATTAAGTAAACTTCAAGAACTAACGTTAAAAGAAATTTATGCATTAGCAAGAGAATATAAAGTATCTTACTATGCGAAACTAACGAAAAAAGAACTTATCTTTGCAATTTTAAAAGCACAAGCAGAAAAAGATGGATTCCTATTTATGGATGGCGTTTTAGAGATTATTCCTTCAGAAGGATTTGGTTTCTTACGACCAATTAATTATTCGCCAAGCGCAGAAGATATCTATATTTCTGCCTCTCAAATCCGTCGTTTTGACTTGCGAAATGGTGATAAAGTCTCTGGTAAGGTTCGTCCACCAAAAGAAAACGAGCGTTACTATGGGCTACTACATGTAGACGCGGTAAATGGGGAAGACCCTGATTCGTCTAAAGAACGTGTCCACTTTCCGGCATTAACAGCACTTTACCCGGATCGTTTAATGAAACTTGAAACAAAATCGAACAAGCTTTCCACTAGAATTATGGATTTAATGGCACCGGTTGGATTCGGTCAACGTGGATTAATTGTTGCACCTCCAAAGGCTGGTAAAACGATGCTATTAAAGGAAATTGCAAATAGTATTTCGGTAAATCATCCAGAAGCCAAACTGATTATCTTATTAGTTGATGAACGTCCCGAGGAAGTAACCGATATTGAACGCTCGGTACACCCGGATGTGGATGTGGTAAGCTCTACATTTGATGAAGTACCTGAAAATCATATTAAAGTATCCGAACTTGTACTAGAGCGTGCGATGCGCTTAGTAGAGCATAAGCGTGATGTAATTGTCCTAATGGATAGTATTACGCGCTTAGCACGTGCATATAACCTAGTTATTCCGCCAAGTGGTCGTACCCTATCAGGTGGTATTGATCCAGCGGCATTCCACCGACCAAAACGTTTCTTTGGAGCTGCTCGTAATATTGAAGAAGGTGGAAGCTTCACCATTCTTGCGACAGCACTTGTAGACACGGGTTCTCGTATGGACGATGTCATTTATGAAGAGTTTAAAGGTACTGGTAATATGGAATTACATCTAGACCGTAATCTGGCAAATCGTAGAATTTTCCCAGCTATCGATATTTTACGTTCAGGCACACGGAAAGAAGAGTTGTTAGTAGATAAGCAACAGCTTGACAAAATGTGGGCAATTCGTAAAACAATGCAAGATTCGCCTGATTTTCTGGAACGCTTCCTAAGAAAACTGAAAGCATCAGAAGGTAATCAAGAATTTTTACAAAAGCTAGAAGAAGAAATGCAGCGTAAACGTTCAGGAAGATAATGGGAGGCTTAATCACTTTTTTCTCTATTAAATATGACAATAGCTACTTGCAAATAGTCACGCAGATTGTTATAATTTTTTAGTGAGTTTAGAAAAGGTTTATACCTAATTGTGGCTCTTAAAATAACTCTGTTTCCAAAGGATTCAGGGCAGAAGGAGTGAAAGACATGAAAGAAGGAATTCATCCTGAGTACAGAAAAGTAGTATTTTTAGATACTAGCTCAGACTTCAAATTCTTAAGCGGTTCAACAAAGCATTCTGACGAAACAATTGAATGGGAAGATGGTAACACATACCCATTGATTCGTGTGGAGATTAGCTCTGAATCACATCCTTTCTATACTGGTAAGCAGAAAGCTGATACAGTTGGTGGACGTGTAGATCGCTTCAAGAAGAAATATAATATGAAATAAAATTAGTTATCACTACATGAAGTAGTGGGACTAAGTAATACACATTTTGGATGAGATTAATCATTCCGGTAGAAACAGGCAAATCGATTATGCTTTGCCTGTTTTTTATTTAAAAGATAAGAAAAGTACAAACTCGGGAGCGATCTAGCTTTGGACGCCTTGCTCTTTTCTTAACAGATAGGAACGTATAAAAGTTCTTTCCACCTGCATAATAAAATGAAGTATGTTAAATGATAAATACGTTTTTACTTAAATAATTTCACAGATGATAAGCAATGAACATAGAAGAAATGAAGGGAGATCCAAGAAGCATGTATGTTATGAAGCAAAGTGGCTGGCTAGAAGTAATCTGTGGCAGCATGTTTTCAGGTAAATCCGAAGAATTAATTCGACGAGTAAGAAGAGCAACCTATGCGAACCAAAAGGTACAAGTGTTTAAACCTGCAATTGATAATCGTTACGATGATGTAGCCGTTGTATCTCATAACGGAAATTCGGTAACGGCGACTCCAGTGGATACTTCTAAAGATATACTAGAAAATATTCAAAACGGTATTGAAATAGTCGGAATAGATGAAGCACAATTCTTCGATGATGGTATTATTGATGTTGCAGAACAACTAGCAGACCAAGGCATTCGTGTCATCGCTGCTGGCTTAGATCGAGATTTTCGCGGTGAACCATTCGGCCCTATGCCTGTCTTAATGGCCCTAGCTGAATCGGTTACGAAGCTAAATGCAATCTGCCCAATTTGTGGATCTCCTGCAAGTCGTACACAACGCTTAATTAATGGACAACCAGCATCCTATAATGACCCAATCATACTTGTTGGTGCATCAGAATCCTACGAACCAAGGTGCCGTCACCACCATGATGTACCACACCGTCCGACAAGCTCTGAAATGCGAAAATTGATGAATGTAGGGGAGTAAAGTTAGCTTTAGACTTTAGAAAAACGAATATTCGTTTTTCTAATGCTAGCGGAAAAGATCGTTAAACATTACCCTCTGTTTAAAAAACTCGAACTAATTTCTCTCATACGGAGTCGAATTAGCTCGGGTTTTTTCGTATTCACCTTCACAGGGTGTATGTTCCTGTCTTAGAGTGAGGATCTTTATGTGCTTGTACAGGGATAATGCCTGAAGAATTTTGACCTAAAGGGCTCTGTATACTATAATTATACTGTTAATCTGAGTGAGGTGACCGTGATGATAGATCGTTTGCAATCATTAGAAGATCGTTATAATAAATTAAATGAATTATTAAGTGACCCAGAAGTAATTAGTGATACGAAAAAGTTACGTGATTATTCGAAGGAACAGGCAGGACTAGAAGATGTTGTGCAGGCCTACCGTGAATATAAAGATGTAACCGAACAACTAAAGGACGCTAAGGAAATGCTAGAGGATGACCTAGATAGCGAAATGCAAGTGATGGTAAAGTCAGAAATTGCTGAGCTAACCGAATCGAAGGAAGAATTAGAAGAGAGAATGAAAATTCTTCTTCTACCGAAGGATCCGAACGATGATAAGGACGTGTTCGTGGAAATTCGTGGTGCTGCTGGTGGAGATGAAGCAGCATTGTTTGCTGGTGATCTTTACCGCATGTATAGCCGCTTTGTAGAAGCCCAAGGTTGGAAAACCGAGGTAATGGAAGCCCATACGACAGGGGTCGGTGGTTATAAGGAAATCATTTTCATGGTAAAAGGTAATGGCGCGTATTCTAAACTGAAGTATGAAAACGGTGCACATCGTGTACAGCGTGTTCCGGAAACAGAATCAGGTGGTCGTATCCATACGTCAACTGCTACCGTGGCAGTACTTCCGGAAGCGGAAGAAGTCGAAGTTGAAATTCACGAAAAAGATATTCGTGTCGATACATTCGCATCTAGTGGACCTGGTGGGCAGAGTGTTAACACAACCATGTCTGCTGTTCGCTTAACCCACTTACCAACTGGAATAGTCGTATCCATGCAGGACGAAAAATCGCAAATTAAAAACAAAGAAAAAGCGATGAAGATTCTTCGTGCACGTGTATATGATAAGTTTCAACAAGAAGCACAGGCAGAGATTGATGAAAACCGTAAATCGGCTGTCGGTACTGGGGATCGTTCGGAGCGTATTCGTACCTATAACTTCCCGCAAAACCGTGTAACAGACCATCGCATTGGACTTACCATTCAAAAGCTTGACCAGATTTTAGAAGGGAAGCTTAATGAAGTCATCGATGCTTTAATTATGGAAGAACAAACGAAAAAATTAGAACAAATTGGTGAATAACATGGCACAAAAACAATACGAAGTCCTAGAGTGGGCTTCTCTTTTTTTAGAGAAAAGCAATCGGGAAACACGAGTAGCTGAGCTGTTACTTCAACATCACTTGAATGTTTCAAGGACGCAATATTTTGCGCAAATGCGTGAAGATATCCCACAGCATATTGTAGAGAAGTTTCGTGCTGATATTGTGAAGCATGCCGAAACTGGAGTTCCAATCCAACATTTAATGGGGTATGAGATATTTTATGGAAGAAAGTATTCCGTAAATGAAGATGTATTAATTCCACGTCCGGAAACTGAGGAGCTAGTTCTCCATGTAATTGCGCATGCACCTAAGGACAAACCGATTACCATTGTTGATGTTGGAACTGGTAGCGGGATTATTGCTATTACACTAGCCCTGGAATTACCGAATGCTGACGTGTATGCAATCGATATTTCACCAGATGCATTAGTAATGGCTAAGAAGAACGCAGAAGATTTAGAGGCTAATGTTACATTTTTACAAGGCGATTTTCTAGAACCTTTTGTAAAACAGGACTTACGTGCAGATATAATCGTTTCGAACCCACCATATATTGCCGAGGAAGAACGGTCTGAGCTTTCAGATACCGTAGTGAATTATGATCCTGAGATAGCATTGTTTGCAGAAGATAATGGGCTTTTTGCATATAAAAAAATAATATCCCAGCTGCCAGCTGCTATTCTTTCCGGTGGAAGTGTTGCCTTTGAAATCGGTCATTTACAAGGGAAGGCAGTCCAAGAATTACTTCAGCAAACGTTTCCTGAAAGTAGTGTAACGGTTAGGAAGGATATAAATGGCAAGGACCGAATTGTTTCAGCGAAAATTATTTAGTTGAATAGAGGAAAGATAAACCGAATGCATCATTCGGTTTTTATCTTTTTTTCACCTTGTCCTAATTGATAGGCTACATCACAAACATATAACATCCCGATAATAAACGAGTTCCATTAGATAGTTAACTACCTACTTGAATCTTTGCAAGCTTTCTAGCATTAGATATTTTAATTTTTCTAATGTTTTTAGTTATTCCTCCTCATATAACCCCTCTATAGGTTTGTTCCGTATTCATGCGCTACTTTATGTGATGATTATTTCTTAACGTTGAATGAAAAAATACTAGATTACTAGTTTAAATACATCTTCTTCTGTCCATACTGTGACTAAATCAAATAGTGGGGGACGGATTTTGATGAAAAAATTAGCATTTATCGTTATTGTAATTATTTTGATTGCACTTTCTCTACCGGTATATGGTCAGGGGAATGAAAATAAGACCGATGATTACCAAGTAATACCGGATGATGCGATTCGTTTGCGGATTTTGGCTAACAGTGATAATGAGGCAGATCAACAAATTAAGCGTATTGTTCGAGATAAAGTTAATGCTGCCATTACGGAATGGGTTGCTGAAATCGATGATATTGAGGAAGCAAGATCATTGTTAGAAAACAGAGTTCCAGAGATTAGCGAAATCGTGAAGCAAACGCTAGCAGAAGAGGGGGAAAATCGTGACTTTGATGTGGAATATAATGATAGTGTCGGTTTTCCAATGAAAATATATGGGAATTATCTTTATCCTGCAGGGGAGTACGAAGCAATATTAATTACCCTTGGAGAAGGAGAAGGCTCTAATTGGTGGTGTGTGCTATTCCCTCCGTTATGCTTTTTAGATTTTGCTAATGGAATTAGTGTTGCACAAGCAAGTGATGGTGGCTTTGAGGATGAGGAAGAGCAAGATAGTGGATTACAAATTAAATTTTTTCTATTAGAATGGTTAGGGCTGTCATAGAGCACCCGAAATATGCATAAAATGATAGAAATGCGAGATTCTAGTAAATATTGTTTGAAGCAACAAGCTTCATATGTATTTGGCGTATAGCTTTTAAAAAAATTTCTATCAAAATAGGGGTGTAGGAATGAAATTGAAAATTGCACGTGATGTACCGAAAGAGAAGATGGATCAATTTTTTAGTACAACAGATCAATTGAATAAAGATAGTCTATTAAAAGAAGGTTATGTAGTAGAGTTTGCTGGTAAGATTAAGGCATGCTTTGAACTAGCCTCTGTAGAGGACGGTGTGTTTTGGTTGAAGCAGCTGTATATTGCCCAAGAAGAAGCGCAAAAACTGCCAGTCCTATTAGAAACCATTATTGTTTTAGCAAAATCAAAGGAAGCGAAGAAGGTATATGTATTTAGTCACCAGCCGGTTGTGGATATATTGCTTGGTTCCTTACAATTCTATCCTCAAAAAGAGGCATTGAATGTAGAGCCTATGAAGAATAAGCAGGGGAACTGGTGGGCTTACGAAGTTTCTTGATACATGATCTTAGTAGTAGCGTATCTTTACTAGAAAGAATTTTCAATTTATACACATAATCCACATGCACCTGTGTACAAGTTGTGAAAAAACTGTCGATAAATAGAAAAACGGTGGATTGTATGTGGATAATATATGGATAAAGCGTTTAAATAAACGTTAGCTTTAAAAACCTGTGGATAATCTGCGGGTTTTTCTTCATTTTTTGTGGATAACATAATGCTTTGCGAAACCTTCCTTGTTTAGATAAAATGGGGGAAGGAAAAGAGGTAGTTTTCATGATAGATACAAAACGTTGGAATCTAGTGAACGGAAATAACAAAGAAGAAATGATAAAAGAAGCAGCAAAATTACTAAAAGCAGGAAGTACAGTTGCTTTTCCAACCGAGACGGTTTATGGATTGGGAGCAGATGCCACGAATGAAAAGGCAGTAGCGAACATATTCCAAGCGAAAGGTCGTCCACAGGATAATCCACTAATTGCACATGTTGCCACGAAAGAGCAGCTACTTCTGTTAGTGAAGGATGTACCAGAATATGTGAATAGACTAATTGATAATTTCTCGCCAGGTCCAATTACGTATGTGTTACCTAGTAACGGCACTTGTGCAGATAATGTTACGGCCGGCTTAGAAACAGTGGGCGTAAGGATTCCAAGTCATCCAGTGGCAATTGCTCTATTAAAAGAATGCAATATCCCAATTGCTGCACCTAGTGCTAATATTTCTGGGAAGCCAAGCCCCACAGCAGCTGACCACGTATGGGAAGACCTATATGGGAAAATTGCTGGTGTTGTTGATGGTGGTCCGACTGGTGTTGGTGTAGAATCGACGGTTATCGATTGTACACAAGATATTCCCATCATTCTTCGTCCAGGTGGAATTTCTAAGGAAGAATTAGAAGAAGTTGTGGATAAGGTGTTAGTAGACCCTGCCATGTTGAATAAGGAAGAGGGACATGTACCGAAAGCCCCTGGAATGAAATATCAACATTATGCACCAGAAGTACCTTTGTGGTTAATAGAAGGTGGAAGCGAGCGAGTGCAGCGGGTATATGACGAGCTAATAGAAGAAGGAAAACGAGTTGGCATCTTAGCAAGTAGTGTAACGTTGGAACCTTTGCATGTAGATCAGAAAATCTCACTTGGTGAAACGCTAGAGGATGTCGCAGCGAATCTATATGATGGTTTGAGGAAGTTTAGACAAGAGGATGTGGACATTATTTTGTGTGATACATATCCTGAATATGGTATAGGCCAAGCGATTATGAATCGATTGCGTAAAGCAGCTAGTCGTTATATCAGTAGTGAAGAGTGACCATTTGTAAGATTGCTCTTTTTTGGTCGTTTTACATATAACAAATCAATGGAAAGCTAGGATTATCTAGTATCAGTAATTGCTATAACAGGTTTTAAATTCTTCCACCCTTACTCGGTGAATCATATTCCCCTTTGTAAAAGCATATAGTGTAAAAGCATGTCCAAGGGGGATATTTCATGGGTGAACTATTATCAATATTCATTATGTCTTTAGCAATTGGAATGGATGCCTTTTCTGTAAGCCTTGGCTTGGGAATGCAGAAGATTCGGCTGAAGCGGATTGCCTTAATTGGCATTGTGATTGGATTATTTCATATGATCATGCCTTCTTTAGGTATCATAGCTGGTACGTTGATTTCTACCAAAACTGGTGGATGGACTACATTAGCAGGTGGTCTTTTATTATTTGGAATTGGAGCCCATATGTTATTCTCCGCCTTTAACCATGAGGTAAACAAAGTGATTCAAACAACTGGAATTGGATTAATCATCTTTGCACTAAGTGTTAGTATGGATAGTTTTTCTGTTGGACTAGGCCTAGGATTATCAGGGGCAAAAACGGTACTTATTATTTTATCTTTTGGTGCTGCAAGTATGGTCCTTACCTGGGCCGGAATGTTGATTGGAAGAAAAGTGCACGGGTTTTTGGGAGTGTATAGTGAAATAGTAGGAGGGAGCATCCTTTGTGGGTTCGGTCTCTTCATTATTTTTTAATCAACCATAATTGCCCCCAAGTTAGTAACTTAAGGGGCAATCATTTTTATTAGCTAACTTTACGAAATAATACTATATCTACCATGCCTCACAACAGTGTTAGGCATTTCATAACCTAAAACCTTTGCGGCATCCTTTGATAATTCTACTAAAACGCTATTTTCTCTTACTTGAAATACTTTTCCCTCATACTGCCCGTTTCTTCGATCGAAAAGTACTGTATCCCCTACGCTTGCAGTTTCAGCTTTCTTCATAAATAAAACCCCTCCCAAAGGATAATACCTAAATGAGACTACTCTATATTGTATAAAGAAATAACAAAGGTTATGTGGTGATAATTGGTATTTAGTTTATGTTCATTACTAAATTAGTTACTTAGGTATTAAGTTTATTATGTTAATAGTAATACTTATGGATTATAATTTCCACAAATTTTTATCATTTTTTGACAATTTACTGATTTGTAACTAGGTAAAAAGTACTACAATTCATATGTTCGTAATTCTAAATATTCATTTGTTGTTTTTCTGTCAACTCACTTTATTCTATGGTATATTTTAGTTAGAAATATGATTTTGCCTGGAATTGGAGGATTCTTCATGAAGATTTTATTTGTCTGTACAGGTAATACTTGTCGCAGCCCAATGGCAGAAGCTTTATTAAAAGAGAAAATGCCAAATATAGAAGTGAAATCTGCCGGGATTTTTGCTGCGAAGAATCAACGTGCCTCTCATCATACCATAAAGGTACTCGAGGAGAAGGGAATTACATTAGATCACCAGTCACAACCTGTGGAAGAAAAACTTCTTCATTGGGCGGATGTCGTTTTAACGATGACAACCGGACATAAGCAGTCATTAATGATGCAATTTCCCAATTTTCAGGACAAGTATTATACCTTGAAGGAATTCGTATCTGATTCCGATAAAAAAGTATGGGAAGAACTAAAATCGCTATATGCCGATTATGAACTAAAGCGTTCCCAATTCATTCAACAATATCAGCACAAGCTAAAAAATGACCAACTAGAGGAAAAGCTTGAAGAATACTTACACCCAGAGATAGAAAAAATTAATCAGTTGGAGAGTAGTCTAATTAATTATGATATTTCCGATCCATTCGGAGGCGATATAAGCACCTATCAGAAAACATTAGACGAACTAGAGGATTATATTATGTTATTAATTAAAAAATATAAAAAGTAAAAATGCTGGGGGATAACAAGATGAACAAAAAATATCGCTTTGGGCTACGGTTAAAGCTGGTATTGTTTACAACAATTCTAGCGATGATTACCTACTCCACTAGTGCCTTTTTCCTTTATTTTCTCTATGATTATGTAACAGAGTTTTGGCAAGTATCGATGGAAGTGTATACGATTCTCATTCTTTCTCTAGGGATAATTTGGTCAGGAATATTGGCCTATTTTGCAGCTCGATTGATTACGAAGCCTTTGAATCGTCTGGCAGAAGTAGCGTCCGAGGTTGCAAATGGGAATCTTAATCAGGAAGTGGAGATTCCATCTTCTGATGATGAAATTCGCGCGTTAAGTACTTCTTTTGCCGCGATGGTAACAAATCTAAAAGAAATTGTGCATAATATAGATGTTCATTTCAACAATACCAATCAATCGGTTGTTCAATTGCGGGAAGCTTCTAGTTTAGTATCCCAGCATTCTGAACAAATTAGTGCATCTGTAGAAGATATTTCGAAAGGAGCAGAGAACTCCTCAGAGGCTATTCAACAAACAGTTGAAGCAGTGGAAGAAGCAACAGCCTTAGCAGAAAAGGTTCAGGAAAAAGCTGGCCAATCTAAAGAAAAATCCAATACGATGCTGGAAACATTAAATAACAGTAAAAAGGTTGTTAATCAATTAGTAGATGGCATTCAAAAGCTTGCGAAGGACCAGGAGCTATCGTTAAAGGATGTAGACCACCTAAAAGAAAATGCCCTTCAGGTCGAGTCGATTATTACAATGGTTGGAGAAATTGCAGAACAAACGAATTTACTTGCCCTTAATGCATCCATCGAAGCGGCAAGAGCGGGCGAGCATGGGAAGGGCTTTGCGGTAGTAGCAGAAGAAATCCGCAAGCTTGCTGACCAAAGCGCACAAGCAGTTCAACGTATTTCTGAATTGATTGAAGCGATTCAAGATGATGTAAGTAGAGTAGTGAAGAAGATTAATGAAAATGTACAGCTAGCAATGAAAGAAGCGGACAGCGGTGTAACGACGAATGCTGCTATTGAGCAAATGTCTGGTTCTGTTGAAGAAGTAGCAGATGAAATTGAAGTAATCTTAAAAATTGTTAACCAGCAATTAGCGTCTATTCAAGCGACAGCATCTCAATCTCAAGAGGTGGCGGCTATTGCTGAAGAAACCTCAGCCGGTGCTGAAGAAGTGAATGCATCGATTCATGAACAAGCAGCATCCATAGGCAAGGTAGATAACTTAGTACATGATTTAGAACAACAGGCTAATGGATTAAACAAGCAAATTCAAAAGTTTAACGTAAACTAATCACAGCTAGAAAAGGAGCTAATAAAATGAAGGTAATTATCTCAGGTGACCATGCCGGAATGACAATTCGTAATGAAGTAAAAAGCTTACTTGAAGAGATGGGTATTGAATATGAGGATACAGGCTGTTCTTGTGAAACCTCTGTAGATTATCCAGACTATGCTTTACCAGCAGCAGAGCGTGTTGCGAATGGAGAGTTTGACCGTGGGATTTTAGTATGTGGAACAGGTATTGGCATGTCAATTGCTGCAAATAAGGTGAAGGGAATTCGTTGTGCATTACTTTCCGATGTTTATAGCGCTAAGCTAACCCGTATGCATAATGATTCGAATATGATTGCTTTAGGGGAGCGTGTACTCGGACCAGGTCTTGCGAGAGAAATCGCAAAAGCCTGGTTAGAAACAGACTTTGAAGGTGGACGCCACGAGAACCGTCTTAACAAGCTTAAAGAATATGAGGATAAAAATCTTTAAGAGTTGGAGGCGAAGTGAAGAGCTTCGTCTGCTTCGTTTAGGCTAGGTGAGCATATGAATAACAAAATTCAAGCAGATTTAGGGGAGATTTTGCACGAGCTTCAACAGGTAGATTACTTGAAAAAGGATAGCATTCTCGTTGTTGGTTGTTCTACTAGTGAGGTTGCGGGAGAAACTATTGGTACCGCTGGTAGTGAGGAGATCGCTGCTTCAATATTTTCCACGTTGAATAAACTAAAGAGGATAAAAGGTGTGCAGCTAGCATTTCAGTGCTGTGAGCATCTCAATCGTGCCATTGTTGTCGAACAGGAAACAGCTGACCAGTACCAATTAGAAGAAGTCTCTGTCGTTCCGGTTCCAAAAGCAGGAGGCTCGATGGCTGCTTATGCATATAAAAATATGGAACATCCGGTAGTTGTAGAACATATTCAAGCGCATGCGGGAATCGACATAGGGGAAACATTAATTGGTATGCATATGAAACATGTAGCTGTCCCAGTACGATTAAAACAACGCTATATTGGGAAAGCAAGAGTGACCATGGCAAAAACGCGTCCAAAGTTAATAGGTGGTATGCGAGCAGTATATGACGTAAGAGGATCGTAATACATGTACTTAGATACAGACAAAACAGGGAGGATTTTACCAATGGAACATTTAAAGCAAACAGATATTGAATTATTTGAAGCAATGGAAGCAGAGAAAAAGCGTCAACAAACGAAAATCGAGCTAATTGCATCGGAAAACTTTGTATCTGAAGCAGTTATGGAGGCAATGGGTTCTGTTTTGACCAATAAATATGCGGAAGGCTATCCGGACAAACGTTATTATGGTGGATGTGAGCATGTTGATGTAGTGGAAAATCTTGCTCGTGATCGTGCAAAAGAACTATTTGGTGCAGACCATGCTAATGTACAACCACATTCAGGTGCACAAGCGAATATGGCTGTTTATTTTTCCGTTCTAGATCCTGGCGATACAGTTCTTGGTATGAATCTTAACCATGGTGGACACCTAACACATGGTAGCCCTGTAAACTTCAGTGGTACATTGTATAATTTTGTTGATTATGGTGTTGATCAAGACACAGAACAGCTTAATTATGATGTAGTACTGGAAAAAGCAAAAGAAGTAAAGCCAAAATTAATTGTAGCTGGTGCTAGTGCATATTCTCGCACTATCGATTTCGCGAAGTTCCGTGAAATAGCTGATGAAGTAGGCGCATATTTAATGGTAGACATGGCACATATTGCAGGTCTTGTCGCAGCAGGATTACACCCAAATCCAGTACCGTTTGCTGATTTTGTTACGACAACGACACATAAGACATTACGTGGACCACGTGGTGGTATGATCCTTTGTAAAGAAGAATTTGCAAAGAAAATCGATAAAGCGGTCTTCCCTGGAATGCAGGGAGGTCCATTAATGCACATCATCGCGGCAAAAGCTACGGCATTCAAGGAAGCTCTATCCGATGACTTTAAAGTATATTGCCAGCAAATCATCGCCAATGCAAAGGCACTTGGCGAAGCATTAGTTGAAGAAGGAATTCGTGTCGTTTCAGGTGGCACGGATAATCATTTATTGTTACTAGATGTAACACCACTTGGTATTACCGGCAAAGTTGCAGAACATGTTTTAGATGAAATTGGAATCACCGTAAACAAAAACACGATTCCTTTTGATACAGAAAGCCCATTTGTTACAAGTGGTATTCGTATTGGAACACCAGCAGTAACGACCCGTGGCTTTAAAGAAGCAGAAATGCGTGAAATTGCTGCCATTATTTCCATGACATTAAAAAATCACGAAGACGTAGCAGTGTTAAAAGAAGCTGCAGATCGCGTACTAGCGTTAACAGAAAAATCACCGTTATATGTATAGAGTGTGGAGGGGATACCTTTAGGTGTCCTCTTTTTTTGGTGGGAAATTGCAGCTGGTTGTATGTTGAGTGAGGTCGGTCGCAAGATTGGGTGGATGTGGTGAAATGTAGATCGCAAGTAAAGATGAATCGGTCGCATGTGGTGGAATAAAGGGCACAAGCAAAAGAAAAATGGTCGCATGTACTGAACTAAAGGTCACAATTAAATGAACACAAAATATAATCAAACCGTAATTTCCATGACATCTTATTAACAATTTCAACCTTAACCTTGAATAACTAGTTATTTTTCAGTACAATTTTAAAGATGTAATTAAACTAAAGGAGTGGTCGTCAAAATGGGAAATGTACATGTTTTAGATCATCCGTTGATCCAACATAAATTATCGTTTATCCGTGATAGGAATACTGGAACAAAGGAATTTCGTGAATTAGTGGATGAGGTTGCTATGCTAATGGCATTTGAAATTACTCGTGATTTGCCACTAGAAGAGACCACGATCGAGACACCGGTTACAACTACGAAAACAAAAGTGTTAGCTGGTAAGAAAATTGGCCTTGTTCCAATTCTTCGTGCAGGTTTAGGAATGGTGGACGGAATGCTAAAGTTAATTCCTGCTGCAAAGGTTGGTCATGTTGGATTATACCGTGATCCGGAAACATTAAAGCCAGTTGAATATTACATAAAATTACCTTCCGATATTGAAGAACGTGAGCTTATTGTAATTGATCCGATGCTTGCAACTGGGGGATCGGCAAATGATGCAATCGAATCTCTTAAAAAGCGTGGCGCTAAAAATATTCGCCTGATGTGCTTAATCGCAGCTCCTGAGGGTGTAGAAGTAGTGAAGAAAGCACATCCGGATGTTGATATTTATTTAGCGGCCTTGGATGAAAAGCTAGATGATCATGCATATATCGTACCTGGTCTTGGCGATGCTGGTGACCGTTTGTTTGGTACAAAATAATAACTAAAATGTTGGAGTGATATTGATGCCAAAACGCCTTAAAGTAATGACGATTTTTGGGACAAGGCCAGAAGCGATTAAAATGGCTCCGCTTGTTCTAGAGCTGAAAAAGCGTTCAGATGAGTTTGAGCCGATTGTTACGGTAACAGCTCAGCATAGAGAAATGCTCGATCAAGTGTTAGAGATTTTTAACATCACACCAGACTATGATTTAAACATTATGAAGCAGGGTCAGACACTTGCTCAGATTACAACCCGTGCCCTAGAAGGCTTAGATGAAGTAATGAAAAAAACAAAGCCAGATATGGTGCTAGTTCATGGTGATACAAGTACGACTTTTGCAGCATCGCTTGCCGCTTTATATAATCAAATTGCAGTTGGTCATGTGGAAGCAGGACTTCGTACGTGGAATAAATATTCTCCATATCCTGAGGAAATGAATCGCCAGTTAACAGGGGTTATGGCTGATTTGCATTTTGCTCCGACAGAAAAATCGAAGCAAAATCTATTAAACGAAAACAAACCGGCAGAACGGATTGTTGTTACAGGGAATACAGCAATAGACGCGTTAAAAACAACAGTAGATGAAGCATATCATCATTCTATTCTGGATGATTTAAACGGGAAGCGATTAGTATTAATGACTGCTCACCGTAGGGAGAATCAAGGAACTAATATGCAGCAAATGTTCCGCGCAATTAAGCGTTTAGTAGAAAAACATCAAGATATTCAAGTAGTGTATCCGGTTCATTTAAATCCAGTCGTTCGCCAAACGGCTAATGATATTTTAGGAAATGATGACCGCATTCAATTAATTGAACCGTTAGACGTAGTAGATTTCCATAACTTTGCTGCTCGAGCACATTTAATTCTGACAGACTCAGGTGGTGTTCAAGAGGAAGCACCTTCCTTAGGTGTACCTGTGCTAGTATTACGTGACACGACAGAACGTCCAGAAGGTATCGAGGCAGGAACGTTAAAGCTTGCTGGAACGGATGAAGAGACAATCTTCCAGTTAGCAGATGAACTACTGTCTGACCAGGAAGCACATGATAAAATGGCTAAAGCCTCTAATCCGTATGGAGATGGGGAAGCCTCCCGCCGAATAGCAGATGCGATAGTCGACTATTTTAATCAATAATCCAATTCAAGAGACCCATTTAGTGGTCTCTTTTTTTATGCATTAAACCTCTTAATCCTACAAATGCTAAGCATAAGGAGGGATTACGTGCGCTCTTTACTACTAGCAATATTGCTTTGTAGCTCACTTTTGGTTATGCCTAGTACATCGTTGGCAGAAGATAATTTGCAATCGGTTATCATTGAAGTAGAAGGAAATCCATCTGAACACAAACAATACTTAGAAACATATCACCCTTTTATAACGGTTATTGCGACCTATGAAAGACTGTTTAATGGATTGGCGTTACAAGGTTCTCCAGATCAGCTTGAGAAGATGGGAACTTTGGATTTTGTTAAAGCGGTTCATTCTGTACAAACCTATGAAACAACCCAAACAGTAGAACCTATTATTCCTTTTGAAGAGATAGAGAAAGATAGCCCGGATATGGTGCTTCCTTCTGAATTGAACAACACAACTTACACAGGAAAAGGAATTACGGTAGGGGTTGTCGATACGGGGATTGATTATCATCACCCAGATTTACAGGAAAATTATTCGGGTGGATATGATGTAGTTGATTTGGATGATGATCCGATGGAAACATTAGAATCAGAAGGGATCCCTACGAATCACGGCAGTCATGTAGCTGGCATTATTGCGGCAAATGGAAGCCTTCAAGGGGTTGCACCGAATGCAGAGATTCGAGCCTATCGCGCACTCGGGCCAGGAGGAAGTGGTAGCTCGGTACAAGTGATTGCAGCAATGGAGCAGGCGGTGGAGGATGGTGTCGATATCATTAATCTTTCCCTTGGAAATTCTGTGAACGGACCAGATTATCCGACAAGTATCGCAGTAAATCGCGCTGCCGATTTAGGAGTAGCCGTTGTGATTGCCAATGGAAATAGTGGGCCAGATAATTGGACTGTAGGCGCCCCAGCTACGGCATCAAACGCACTCGCAGTTGGAGCATTCGCAAATGCACATACCGCACCAATACTCTATGACCCTCTTTCTGGGAAAAAAGTACCCATGACCCTCATGATGGGATCCAATCCATGGGACCTCTCCTTGGATTATGAAATTGGCTTAGCGGATGAAGCTATGCTGAATGGAAAAATTGCTTTAATCCAACGTGGGGAAATCCCTTTTTATAATTTAGCGAAGGAAGCGGAGGAGAAAGGGGCAATGGCGGTCATTATTTTTAACAATGAAGAAGGTGATTTTCAAGGTGCAATCACAGGTCCTAACGAGCAAATTCAAATCCCAGTTGTGTCTGTATCCAAGGAAGATGGGGAATGGTTACAGGAATTCGCGAAGAAAGAGAGCCATCCCTATATCGACACGGTATATGAAGAAGTCCCAAGTGGAATTGCTCCGTTTAGCTCTAGAGGTCCAGTGACAGTCAATTGGGAATTGAAGCCAGACGTATTAGCACCAGGAACGAATATTGTGAGCACTGTTCCAGGTGGCTATATGCCACTTCAAGGAACGAGTATGGCGGCGCCGCATGTTGCAGGTGTCATTGCCCTAATGAAAGAAGCAAAGCCTACATGGACCAATGAACAAATTTTTGGTGCTTTAAAAACAACAGCAGTACGTATGGAGGATGAAGCAGGTAACCCAATTGAACCGATAGGGCAAGGTATGGGACTAGTTGATCCGAAGCGAGCCATTGAAACACCAACCATTATGTATAACCCATCCTTAGCCTTTGGAAAAATTAATGAATATCGCAAAACACAAACAATAAATCTAACTATCGAAAATACATCTAATCAAGAACAGACCTATACTTTTCATATACCGAAGAAACAAAAGGGATTAAGTTGGAAGCTACCAATGACGTTTAGCGTCGAAGCGGGAGAAACAATGGAGATTCCTGTCGAAGTAAGTATTACTTCTCCACAGCTTGAAAAAGGAATTCATCAAGGGTGGATAGAATTAGATTCAGAAGGGGAGACCTATCATCTGCCATATTTGTTTATCAATGAAACAGCAGATTATCCAAAAGCATCGGGATTTGAATTTACCCTCAAGCCTTTTTCGAAGAATGAATTTGTTTATCGCCTTTATTTAACGGAGGATACACGATATGTAGAAGTAGAACTCTATGACCCGCAAACATTACTCTATGACCGAACACTACTTCGTTTAGAAGAAACACAAATTGGCATGAACGAAGGATATTTAGAACTGAGAGATATCGGTCAAGCAGGTAGCTATCTAGCAGTCATCACTGTGCAATTGGAAGACGGTAGGTTCGAAAGCTATGAAACAGAGCTGTATATCAGTCCATAGCAATTATGTTACTAGGATTGGAACGATAAATCACTTTCTTATTAGCTTCGGAAATAGGCTTTACCCTTATCGGTGTGCGGCGGTATACCAGATAGTATCAGTCTATTTTCGGAGCGATTATATGCTTTCTTTATATTCTCAGATTGTAACATCGTAAAACTAATGAAAATCTTTTAAAAATGTCTATCAAATTCACAAAAATGTCACGAATTACACTAGTTATTTCCGATATAATGAAAGTGTTAAATGAACCATTCATAACCTTCCGAATCATCATCACGAAATACAAAAATTGGAATGTGTGAAAAATGTCAAAAATACTAGGAAACCAATTGACAAAGGAAGGCATGCTAAGGTAAACTGACTTAGTGTGGAATGATAAGGTTTTCATCAAGGTGTCTTGACAGTGTAATTTTTTTTGCTTACATAGGAAATCTTGATAAAATCTCTCCAAAATGACTCCCCAAAATAAAGCTCTAGATTAGGAGTGGACAAAATGGGGGAAAACCCACACCTAGCAATTATATTAGTAAGTGCGGTTTCTGCTAATTTAGCGGGTGGAACACTTTTCGGAATATTCCTAGGTATAGAAGCTGATAAACTACTATCTACAAAACCAATTTTCACAATAATTTGCCTTTTAGTAGGATTAGCTGCAGGAATCTATGGAATGATTCTGACTGTAAACAAATTCACGGAGCGGGAGAAGAGTAGGGAATGACCAACATTGAAATACAATATGCCCGTCAACGGAAGTGGATGTTTTACCTTCTAGCAATACTCGTACTTGGGGCAGGCTTTACTCCTTATTTACGTATTTTCCTCGGGCTACTTTTAGGAAGTGCCATCAGTTTCTACAATCTATATCTTTTACAAAAGAAAACAATTGAATTTACGGAAGCGGTAGCAAAAAAACAGAAGACACGAGGATTAGGTACAATTTCAAGGTTTGCCGCAGCTGCGTTAGCAGTCATTATAGCACTTCGCTATGAGGAATACTTCAATATGATTGCAGTAATAATTGGATTAATGACTTCTTATTTGGTCATTATGATAGATTTTATTATGAACAAAAATAAAAACAGCGCTTGAAAGAGGGGTGAATAAGTATGGATCACGGAGCGCCGATAGTACACGACGTCTTTGGAATTAGCTGGCTTTCTTTCAATTTGTCTAACATATTTATGATTACTGTAACATCCTTAATTGTGTTTATCCTTTCTGTTCTAGGTGCTAGGAAGTTACAAATGAAACCAACTGGTGCTCAGAATGTCATGGAGTGGATTCTTGATTTCGTTAAAGGAATCGTAAATGACACTATGAATTGGAAAACGGGTAAGCTGTTTTTACCATTAGCATTAACTCTATTTTCTTATATATTAGTTGGAAATATGTTGGGTGTTATTACAAATGGAGTTTATGATCATAATGTTTGGTGGAAATCACCAACAGCAGATCCTGGTATTACCCTAACTCTAGCAGCAATGGTGATTGTTTTATCTCATTTCTATGGAATCAAACTTCGTGGTGGTAAAGAATATGTGAAATCATATTTTCAACCAATGTGGCCACTATTCCCGATTAAAATTATTGAAGAGTTTTCAAACACATTAACATTAGGTTTGCGTCTATTCGGTAATTTATATGCAGGGGAAGTATTACTTGCCTTATTAGTAGGTTTAGTCTCTTCTGGCTTCTTAGGATTTGTCGGTGGAGCAATTCCGTTCTTAGCATGGCAAGGATTCTCTATATTTATCGGAGGTATCCAAGCATTCATCTTCACAATGCTTGCAATGGTATACATCTCACATAAAGTAAGTGAAGAACATTAATCTCATTAATTAACCAGTTTTAATAGTAATCTGTTAAAACCGGAAATTATTAAAAATTTATTTATACATTTTAAGGAGGATTTTATATTATGGGAGCTTTAGCAGCAGCAGTAGCAGTAGGTTTAGCAGCACTTGGTGCAGGTATTGGTAACGGTTTAATCGTAAGTCGTACAGTTGAAGGGATCGCTCGTCAACCTGAACTTAAAGGTCAACTTCAAACTACAATGTTCATCGGTGTAGGTCTAGTAGAGGCTATGCCTATCATCGCAGTAGTTATCGCATTAATGGTAATGGGTAACTAATTCATATATCTATTAAAATGGCGAAGATTGTCCAATATAACTTCGCCGTTGTTTTTACTCAGAAACTACATGAACAATTAATGATGATTGTTGAATCAGGTTGAAAGGAGTGAATTCAGTGCAAGCATTCACTATATACGCTTCAGGTGTAATTTGGGGATTCCATGTTGGTGACATGTTATATCAATTATTCTTCTTCGCCATCTTACTTTTCTTAGTGCGCAAGTTCGCATGGGGACCAGTAATGAATATGATGAAAAAGCGTGAAGAATATGTAGCTAATGAAATCGAAGCTGCAGAACAAAGTCGTTTAGAGGCTGAGAAAGCAGCAAAAGAAGCTAATGAACAATTAAAACAAACAAAATTAGAAGCTCAAAAAATGATAGAAGATGCTAAAAATGCAGGTGTGAAGCAGGAACAAGATATTATCGAGTCTGCTCGCCAAGAAGCAGAACGCATCAAAAAAGCAGCACAAGAAGAAATTCAAAACGAAAAAGAAAAAGCACTACAAGCACTTCAAGATCAAGTTGCGTCCTTATCTGTTCTTATTGCAAGTAAAGTAATTGAGAAAGAATTAAGTGCACAAGATCAAGAGAAGTTGATCAACGAATACATTAAAGAGGTAGGAGAAGAGCGATGAGTGAAGCAGTAGTTGCCAAACGTTATGCAGATGCTCTTTTCCAACTCGCAAGCGAAAAAGCAACACTTAATGAAGTGTTAGAAGAGTTGCGTGTTGTAAGACAAGTATTCAATGAGAACAGGGAATTACAAGCATTTTTAGCACATCCACGTGTTACAAATGATAAAAAGCGTGCCTTCTTAGATGAAGTGTTCAAGGGAGTTTCTACAGATGTACTAAATACATTAAAGCTTCTTGTTGAACGTCATCGAGTAAGTGGGATCTCTGACGTTGTAGATACGTACGAATCGCTTGTTAACGAAGCTAGCGGCGTTGCGCAAGGAAAAGTATATTCTGTTCGTGAGTTATCGGATGCGGAAAAAACGGAGCTTGAAAACTCATTTGCCAAACGTTTAAACAAATCAGTGGTCAAGCTTGAAAACGTAGTAGACCCACACTTGGTTGGTGGCGTTAAAATCCGTATGGGTAATACGATTTATGATGGAACAATCAGTGGTAAATTACGCCGTATTGAGCAAAACATTAAACTTGCGAACATTTGATGATAGGGGTGAAATGGTATGAGCATCAAAGCTGAAGAAATCAGTAAACTGATAAAACAGCAAATCGAAAATTTCGATTCAGATATTGAAGTAAGTGATGTCGGAACAGTTATTGAAATTGGTGACGGTATCGCACGTGCTCACGGTCTTGACAATGTCATGTCTGGAGAGCTTGTTGAATTCTCGAATGGTGTAATGGGTATGGCTCAGAACTTAGAAGAGTCTAACGTCGGTATCGTTATCCTAGGCCCTTACACAGAAATTAAAGAAGGCGATGAAGTTCGTCGCACAGGACGTATCATGCAAGTACCAGTTGGTGAGGAGCTAATTGGTCGTGTTGTTAACCCATTAGGGCAAGCCATTGATGGTGGTAAACCAATCGAAACGACGAAAACTCGTCCAATCGAATCTCCTGCTCCAGGGGTAATGGATCGTAAATCCGTTCATGAGCCATTACAAACTGGTATTAAGGCGATTGATGCATTAGTACCAATCGGACGTGGACAACGTGAGCTTATCATTGGGGACCGTCAAACTGGTAAAACAACTGTTGCAGTTGACACGATCCTTAACCAAAAAGACCAAGACATGATCTGTATCTATGTTGCCATTGGTCAAAAAGAATCAACTGTTCGTGGAACAGTGGAAACATTCCGCCGTTATGGTGCATTAGACTACACAATTGTTGTAGCTGCAGGTGCATCTGACCCAGCTCCATTATTATACCTAGCACCATATGCAGGTGTAACAATGGGTGAAGAATTCATGTACAATGGTAAGCATGTACTTGTTGTATATGATGACTTATCTAAACAAGCATCAGCATATCGTGAGCTTTCCCTATTACTTCGTCGTCCTCCAGGTCGTGAAGCATTCCCAGGGGATGTATTCTACTTACACTCACGTTTACTAGAGCGTGCAGCGAAACTTAGTGACGCACTTGGTGCTGGTTCACTAACTGCACTTCCATTTGTTGAAACACAAGCAGGCGATATCTCTGCATACATTCCAACAAACGTAATCTCCATCACAGATGGACAAATTTTCTTACAATCTGACCTATTCTTCTCTGGAGTACGTCCAGCGATTAACCCAGGTCTTTCTGTATCACGTGTTGGTACTTCCGCACAAATCAAGGCAATGAAGAGCGTAGCAGGTACATTACGTCTTGACTTAGCTTCATTCCGTGAACTAGAAGCATTTGCACAGTTCGGTTCTGACCTTGATAAGGCAACACAAGCAAAGCTTAACCGTGGTGCACGTACAGTAGAAGTATTAAAACAGGGCTTACATAAGCCACTTAAAGTAGAATATCAAGTCATGATTATCTACGCACTAACAAAAGGCTTCTTAGATGATATCCCAGTTGAAGATATTACTCGTTTTGAGTCTGAATTCAATGTGTGGTTAGATTCTAATAAACCAGAGTTACTTGCTACAATTCGCGACACTGGTAACCTACCAGAAACAGAAGATTTAAACAGTGCAATTGAAGCATTTAAAAAGACATTTATCACATCTGACAATTAATAAATACCTTTAAGAGTGATGAGTAAAAAGCTTAGGGGTTTACCGAAACGTTTAAGCTTTTTACCTCCTGCACTCTGCCTACGAAAGGGTGGTGAAAGAGCTTGGCATCACTTAGAGATATTAAAAAGCGTATTGATTCAACTACGAAAATGAAAAAAATCACAAAAGCGATGGAAATGGTATCGGCAGCTAAAATGAACAAAGCAGAGCAAAATGCGAAGAAATTTGTTCCTTATAGTGAAAAGATGCAAGAGGTTGTAGCAAACATTGCTAAAAATACCGATGCAACTCATCCGATGCTACAAACACGCGAAGTGAAAAAGACGGGTTATATCGCCATCACTGCGGATAGCGGTTTAGCAGGTGCGTATAATGCGAACATTTTACGTAATTTAAACAATACGATTCAACAAAATCACAAATCTTCCGATGAATATACGATTATTGCAATCGGACGAATGGCAGTTGACTTCTGTAAGAAGCGCAATCTTCCAATGGCTAAAAGTATTATTGGTCTTCCAGATCAGCCGTCATTTGCATTCATTAAAGAGATTGCTTCTGAAACCGTACAAATGTACAGTGATGAAGAAATTGATAAGTTAGTGATTATCTATAACCATTATGTAAGTGCAATATCTCAAGTTGTTACAACGAATCAACTATTGCCAATTGAAAATATGAATACTGCTGGATCTAGCAGCCAGTACGAATATGAACCAGGTGAAGAAGAAATTTTAGCAGTGCTCTTACCACAGTACGCTGAAAGTCTAATCTATGGTGCATTACTGGATGCAAAAGCAAGTGAACATGCTGCACGTATGACGGCAATGCGTAGTGCAAGTGATAACGCATCTGATTTAATCGATGATTTATCCTTGTCTTACAACCGTGCTCGCCAAGCAGCAATCACACAGGAAATTACCGAGATTATTGGTGGAGCAAGCGCCCTAGAATAGTCTTAAGGAAAGTAAGTTAGGAGGGAAATCGATGAGCAAAGGACACGTTACTCAAGTAATGGGACCAGTCGTTGACGTAAGATTTGATGACGACAAGCTTCCTGAAATTTATAACGCATTAACAGTCCAACTTGATGAAGCAAATGGTGGTGGAACGTTAACACTAGAAGTTGCTCTTCATCTAGGTGACAATTCTGTTCGTACCATTGCGATGGCATCAACAGATGGTCTTAAACGTGGAATGGAAGTCGAGAACTTAGGTAGACCGATTTCTGTACCAGTTGGTGAAGTAACATTAGGACGTGTATTTAACGTATTAGGAGATAAAATTGACTTGGATCCAGATCTTCCAGAAGGAATTCGTTTAGATCCGATTCACCGTCCTGCTCCTAAATTTGAAGAACTATCTACTGAAACAGAGATTCTTGAAACAGGAATCAAGGTAGTTGACTTATTAGCACCATATATTAAAGGTGGTAAGATCGGTTTATTCGGTGGTGCCGGTGTAGGTAAAACCGTATTAATCCAGGAATTAATCAACAACATCGCTCAAGAGCATGGTGGTATCTCCGTATTCGCAGGTGTAGGAGAGCGTACTCGTGAAGGAAACGACCTTTACTATGAAATGAAAGACTCTGGCGTTATCGCGAAGACTGCCATGGTATTCGGACAAATGAACGAACCACCAGGTGCACGTATGCGTGTTGCGTTAACTGGTCTTACAATGGCAGAATACTTCCGTGATGAACAAGGTGCAGACGTACTATTATTCATCGATAATATCTTCCGTTTCACACAAGCAGGTTCAGAGGTATCAGCCTTACTTGGTCGTATGCCATCTGCCGTTGGTTACCAACCAACACTTGCTACAGAAATGGGACAATTACAAGAACGTATTACATCTACTAATAAAGGTTCTGTTACATCAATCCAAGCGATTTACGTACCAGCCGATGACTATACTGACCCGGCTCCAGCTACAACATTCGCTCACTTAGATGCAACAACAAACCTTGATCGTAAACTTTCTGAGCAAGGTATCTATCCTGCGGTGGATCCACTTGCATCAACATCTCGTGCACTTGACCCTGAAATTGTTGGCCAAGAGCATTACGAAGTTGCACGTGAAGTACAGGCTACACTGCAAAAGTACCGTGAACTACAAGATATCATCGCTATCCTAGGTATGGATGAATTATCAGATGATGATAAATTAACGGTTGCTCGTGCACGTCGTATCCAGTTCTTCTTATCTCAGAACTTCCACGTTGCAGAACAGTTTACTGGTCAACCAGGATCGTATGTACCAGTAAAAGAAACTGTAAAAGGATTTAAAGAGATTTTAGAAGGTAAATATGATGATCTACCTGAGGATGCATTCCGTCTAGTTGGTCGTATTGAAGAAGTAGTAGAAAAAGCGAAAAGCATGGAATAATATGTAGGCTAAAGGGGGATTATCCCCCGCAAGTCTCTAGGAGGGGTTACATTGAAAACACTAACTGTGAGTGTTGTTACTCCTGATGGCCCTGTTTTAGAAGATACGTATGAAATGGTTAGCTGTAAAGCAGAAAATGGTGAACTCGGTATTTTACCAGGGCATATTCCATTGGTTGCTCCACTTGCAATCTCAGGCGTTCGCCTTAAGCGTGATTCAGGTGAAGACAAGCTAGCTATTAACGGTGGATTTTTAGAGGTTCGTCCAGATAAAGTAACAATTCTTGCTCAATCTGCAGAGAAACCTCAAGATATTGATGTTGCACGTGCTCAAGCAGCAAAAGAACGTGCAGAACGCCGTCTTCAATCAAAAGAAGATCATATCGATCGAGTAAGGGCAGAATTAGCACTCAGAAGAGCAGCGAACCGATTGGACGTTGCTCAAAGATAATATGTATGAAAAAAAACCCCTACTACTAGAGTGGGGGTTTTTGATATTAGCTAAGATATCACTTTGACATAAACCATGGATACTGCTTACATGTTGTCAGTGACCTATATTGGTAATAGGAATCCCCATATCACCTGCCTGGTTACCCTAACTGAAAACTAAATTAGCGTTGTAATCTAGTTAATGTTTTCCTTAAGTTCGAAAATGGTATGAAAAAACCTTATATTACTATTCAACTCCAACCTAAATTTTTTGATCAAAAACTTCTCTAACTATATCCAAACAAAATTGAAACAATGTTCAGCATATTTGTCGATATTTCCCGGGAAATGCAAAAAATATTGACTGAAACATTCTATATTGTCGAAGAAGCAAAGCGACTTCAATTCAGTTGACATTATAAGAAATACATGGCATCTTCTAATAGAGTGAAACTAACGCTAAAGGTGGTTATTATGTTGTCAATTGGACAAATTGCGATGATGAGTATTATCTCGCATATCATTTTCATATACATTACATGGCGACTCATCCAGACTATTAATTTTGAGCCTTTAATTCGCAAAGGCAGAGGGATGGAAGCAAGAATTTTAATTCTATTCCTTACTATTGTGATTGGTACTGGTGTGAGTAGGTTCTTCTTAGAGTTTTTACAGTGGTCACTAGATCTTTCTTATCTTCTTTAAAATAGGAGGTACTACAATCTATTAAACTATTAAAAACGATGTATGTAATGTCTCTCTCTTGTTCATACTGATGGTAAGTTGAACAAGGGGGATTTACTTATGAAAAAAGCTTTAGTTATATGTCTAATTGTATTATTTTATGCTAATACAGCCTTAGCGGTTGAAAAAGAACAATACGAGTTAATAGATATTGCTGATTTTATGTTAGAGAATAATTTAGCAATTAAGGAGTGGCAAGTAACATTAAAAGAACATCTTAGAGTGGAAAGATTAGAAGCACTTATACAAGAGCTAAGTACTAGCCATTCCATCACAAAACAAGAAAATGAAAACAGTACTATCTATTTAGCAACAAACACTCAAAAAAATAGTAATGTAAACGTAAATTATAGTGTAATTTTCCCCAAAGACAAGCATTATGAATCAGAATTAGTGATAACAATTAATGGAACTGATTGGAATGAGGATATTCAATCTTCTTATATGCAATTATTGTCGGTATTAACAAAGAAACATTTTACAGATGATATTAAAATATTCTCTTGTATGACTACTATGGCAGATGATATAATGGAAAATGGTTATATTGCGGATTTTTTTATTGAAAAGTTCAATTTGCAACATGTAAAGGAACAATATGACACGATAAAATCGACGAAAAATGCAGAATATATATATGGGTATACCTCGTTTTGGGGACGAAAAATTACCATTCAGGATACGCCAGTAAATGTACAAATTGTTACAGAGATACTTGGCAATGGTGATGTCCAATACACGATTGGAACACCTATCCTAATAAATGAATATTAATATAGGGAAATTGGATCTGAAGGAGATTTGGAATATGGATAAAATCATCGTAAGAGGCGGACAGCAATTGAATGGTAATGTTCATGTAGAGGGTGCGAAAAATGCCGTTCTACCTGTAATTGCTGCGAGTATTCTTGCTAGTGAGGGAACTAGCGTTGTTCATGATGTCCCAGCTCTAGCTGATGTTTATACAATTAATGAAGTGTTACGAAATATGAATGCTGATGTTCAATTTGAAGATAATAAAGTGTTGATTGATGCTTCAAAGGAATTAAAGACGGAAGCGCCATTTGAGTATGTTCGAAAAATGCGTGCCTCCGTTCTTGTTTTGGGTCCATTATTAGCACGTTATGGCCATGCAAATGTTGCCATGCCTGGTGGATGTGCAATTGGCTCACGACCGATTGATTTACACCTTAAAGGCTTTGAAGCAATGGGTGCTAAAGTTCATGTTGGGAATGGCTTTGTAGAAGTAGAAGTTGACGGTAGGTTACAAGGTGCTAAGATATATCTTGATGTACCTAGTGTAGGTGCTACCGAAAATATTATGATGGCAGCGACATTAGCGGAAGGAAGAACCTTCATTGAAAACGCTGCAAAAGAACCAGAAATTGTTGATTTGGCTAATTTCTTAAATAAGATGGGTGCGCGAGTTGTTGGTGCAGGTACGGAAACCATTCGAATCGATGGCGTAGAGAAATTACATGGCACGGTTCATTCTATTATACCAGACCGTATTGAAGCGGGTACATTCATGATTGCAGCAGCAATTACTGGTGGAAATGTATTAATTGAAAATGCCGTTAGTGAGCATTTAAGACCGTTGATTTCTAAACTAGAGGAAATGGGTGTAACCATCTTTGAAGAAGAGAATGGCATCCGTGTTATCGGTCCAGATGTATTAAAAGCAACAGATATTAAAACGTTACCACATCCTGGTTTCCCAACAGATATGCAATCACAAATGATGGCGTTAATGCTTTGTGCCCATGGTACAAGTGTGATTACAGAAACTGTATTTGAAAATCGTTTCATGCATGTGGAAGAATTCCGCCGCATGAATGCGAAAATGAAAATTGAGGGACGTAATGTTATTATCGACGGACCATCAGAACTTCAAGGTGCAGAAGTAGCTGCAACCGATCTTCGTGCAGCAGCTGCATTAATTCTTGCTGGACTTCGTGCAAATGGTTTAACAAGAGTTACAGAACTGAAGCATTTAGATCGTGGATATGTAAACTTTGCTGGGAAATTAGCAAACCTTGGAGCAGATATTGAACGTGTGGATGAAAACGGAGATATCGTAAAACCATACGAAATTAATTATGTAGCAGAGTTATCTTAATAAAATACAAGAGATTAATAGAGTGGAGCACTTTGACTTTGTGCTTCACTTTTTTATTTCTTTACCCCCCTACTAAAACCAATATATTCCATTAATTGAAATAATGATAAATATTATAAATTATCTTGCAATTTAATGATAAAAAAGGTAAAATATTATCATATTAACCTAACTTACTTAAGGGAAAATGTCGAGTTTTGTCACTACTACATGATGACTTCTCCTCCCAAAGCTCGTTATTTTCCTATTGTTATTTGACACTACTCCATTATCCAATCATCTATATCAAATCCAATCATATAATTTAATAAAAACATCTAAAGGGGACTTAGTATGAAACTTTATCTATCAGTAGATATGGAAGGTATTACAGGTTTACCAGATTACACATTTGTTAGCGCTTCCATGCATAATTATGAACGTGCTCGCAAAATCATGACCGATGAAACGAATTATGTGGTCGATGCTGCATTTCAATCTGGATGCGCCGAAGTGCTAGTTAATGATAGTCATATGAAAATGAATAATATATTAATTGATCAGCTTCATCCAGAAGCAGAGTTGATTACAGGTGGAATTAAGACCTATTCCATGGTGCATGGTTTGGATGATAGTTTTAGTGGGGCAATGTTTATTGGCTACCATACAAGAGCAGGTATGCCAGGGGTAATGTCACACTCGATGATACATATGGTACGGAATTTCTATATTAACGATACGCAGCTTGGAGAAATTGGAATGAATGCGATGGTTGCAGGATACCATGGTGTACCGGTGCTTTTGGTGTCAGGGGATGATGAAACGGCAAAAGAAGCAGAAGAACTAATTCCTAATATAACGACAGCGGTTGTGAAGGAAGCGGTTTCCAGATCTGCTACGAAGAGCCTCACACCGAAAAAAGCAGGGGAACTATTACAAGGAAAGGTTAAACAAGCAATTGAAAATCGTCATCAAGTTAAACCATTACTTCCGCCGGACAATCCAGTCCTAAAAATAGAATTTGTCAATTATGGTGCCGCAGAATTGGCGCATATGATGCCGGGAACGGAAATTATTCCTGGAACCACAATCGTAACATATCAGGCTAAAGATATTTTGGAAGCTTATCGAGCTCTACTCGTCATGATTGAGCTTGCTTACTATACACAATATGCATAATAGGGGCGAACAGTATTGAAAGTGCTTACGGATCGAATACGTGAAATTACAGTACAAGCTGGAGGCAAATGGGGGATATCATTATTCGACTTAGATCGGAATGAGTCATGGGGGATAAATGAGCAGGAACATTTTTATTCTGCGAGTGTGATTAAAGTACCAATCATGATCGCTGCTTTTGCTCGAAGCCAACAAGGCGAGATTAAGCTTGGTGATCAAATGGAGTTAAAACGGGAAGATATTGTTGGTGGTAGTGGTGTATTACAGTACTTGACCCCTGGGACTAAATTTAGCATCTATGATTTAATCACTCTGATGATCATCCAGAGTGATAATACGGCAACGAATATCCTGATTGACTTATTAGGTACGAAGTATATCCAGGAAACGATGGAAGCTATCGGGTTAGAGAAGAGTAAGTTTTATCATAAGATGATGACGATGGAAGTAGATCGTGAAGGTAGAAATACGATAACAGCACAAGAAATGACAGATATGTTGAGAAAGCTAGTAACAGGAAAGATTATTTCCGTTTATGCTTGTGAGCACATGATAGAAATTATGAAGAAACAACAAATTCGAGATTCGTTACCAGTAAAAATACCAAAAGCAGACGATACGGTGATTGGTGCTTTACCAGAATGGGAGCTCGCTAATAAAACAGGCAATGTATTGGGAATTCGTCATGATATAGGCATTTTTTATGTGGAGAAGCGTACATTTATTGCTTCCATATTAACGAGTGGCTTGGATGAGCTAGAGTCACCAGAACTGATTGGCAGAGTTGGTCTGGAAATCTATCACTATCTTAAACAAGAAAATTAGGATTATCTCATAAAGAGAGTCAAGTTATCATAGCTTATTTTTAGAAGCTTATCTACATTATCTGCGCTTATTTGAGCGTATCGATACAGGAGTTGGAGGCAGTGCTGAAATATATTTTAAAGCGATTATTCATCATGGTCATAACACTTTGGATCATTATAACCTTAACATTCATCCTAATGATCTCAGTCCCTGGGTCCCCCTTTAACAGTGAAGGGAATTCCAATGAGATTGTCCAACAAAACTTAGAGAGACATTACAATCTTGATAAGCCATATCATATACAATATCTTCTCTACTTGAAGTCAATTGTAACATTAGACTTTGGTCCATCAATTAAACAACCGAATCAGACGGTAAATGATTTATTAGGAAGAGGGTTTCCGATATCTGCTGAATTAGGGATTGTTACCATTATTGTTGCGGTTATTTCTGGAATTATATTAGGAATTCTTGCTGCACTACGACATAATGGTGTCATTGATTATTTAGCGATGGGGATTGCAGTACTTGGAATATCAGTACCAAACTTTATATTAGCAACGCTACTCATTCAACAATTAGCGGTTAATTTGGAATGGTTTCCTGTTGCGACTTGGAAAAGCCCAATGCATATGGTCCTTCCCGTAATAGCACTTGCGACAGGGCCAATGGCAATCATTGCCAGGTTAACTAGATCAACAATGCTCGAGGTCCTGACACAGGATTATATAAAAATGGCACGTGCAAAAGGATTACCACCATGGAAAATTATCTTCAAGCACGCACTTCGTAATGCGTTGATGCCGGTTATTACGATAATGGGAACCTTAGTCGCAGGTATTATGACTGGATCCTTTGTTATCGAGCAAATTTTTGCAATACCAGGGATGGGTAAATACTTTGTAGAGAGTATCAATCACCGAGATTTTCCTGTCATTATGGGAACGACAGTATTTTATAGTGCCTTTTTAATTATTATGCTATTCCTAGTAGATATCGCTTATGGAATATTAGATCCAAGAATTAAAGTTAGCAAGAAGGAAGGGGAATAATATGAAGGCAAATCAAAATCCCCAATTCTCAAGAGATAATGTACCAGATGAATGGTTTACATGGCGGGAAAAGAACAAGAGTGAACAAGAAATTGTGGCAAGGCCATCACTTTCCTATTGGCAGGATGCATGGCGAAGATTGAAGAAGAACTATTTAGCGATGGCGGGTTTAGTATTTTTAATTCTATTAATCCTGATGGCTATTTTCGGACCGATTCTCTCACCATATGATGCCAATACACAAGTATTATCCAAACAATATCAGCCACCTTCTCTAGAGCATTGGTTTGGAACAGATGGTGCTGGTAGAGATGTATTTACTCGAACATGGCATGGAGCGAGAATTTCCCTTTTTGTCGGGTTTATGGCGGCACTTATTGACGTTACTATCGGTATTATCTGGGGAGGAATATCCGGCTATAAGGGTGGACGTACAGATAATTTCATGATGCGTATTATTGAGATTTTATATGGGATTCCATATTTACTAGTTGTTATTTTGTTACTAGTGGTGTTAGGCCCAAGTTTATCAACCATTATTATCGCCTTGACCGTCACGGGATGGGTCGGCATGGCGAGGATTGTCCGGGGACAGGTCATGCAGATTAAAAACTATGAATACGTCCTTGCTTCCAAATCATTTGGGACGAAAACACCTCGGATTATCCGAAAGAACTTATTACCGAATTCGATGGGCCCAATTATTGTGCAAATGACCTTAACTGTACCATCGGCAATTTTTGCAGAGGCATTCTTAAGCTTTATTGGACTAGGTATTTCGTCACCAAACGCGAGCTGGGGTGTGATGGCCAATGATTCACTTGGTGCCATACTATCTGGTAATTGGTGGACATTATTCTTCCCAGCATTTTTTATATCCTTTACGATGTTTGCCTTTAACGTTCTAGGGGATGGATTACAGGATGCGCTGGATCCGAAATTAAGGAAGTAGGTGTAGTGATGGAAAAAATTCTAGAAGTAAAAAACTTACATGTTACCTTCACAACCTATGGAGGTACCGTTCAAGCGGTAAGAGGTGTGGACTTCCATTTAAATAAAGGCGAAACATTAGCAATCGTTGGAGAGTCTGGTTGTGGGAAAAGCGTTACATCCAATGCGATAATGCGACTTATTCCCAATCCTCCCGGTAAAATTACGGCTGGAGAAATCAAATTCAAAGGGAAAGATTTAACTAAAATTTCGGAGAAACAAATGCGTACTGTTCGCGGTGTAGATATTTCTATGATATTCCAGGACCCAATGACGGCGCTGAATCCTACTTTAACGATAGGGACGCAGCTTACAGAAGGTTTGAAGCAACATCGGAAACTATCCGATAACGAAGCCAAAAAACGCGCTCTGGAGATGATGGAACTAGTTGGTATACCTAATCCAGTGGAGCGAATGAAACAGTATCCACACCAATTTAGTGGTGGAATGAGACAACGCATTGTCATTGCGATAGCGCTAATATGTGAGCCTGAACTATTAATTGCAGATGAACCAACAACCGCTCTGGATGTAACGATTCAGGCCCAGATTTTAGAGTTATTTGAAAAGATTCAAGAGGTTACAGGTGTCTCAATTATCCTGATTACACATGATTTAGGGGTCGTTGCCAAAATTGCTGACCGCATTGCTGTGATGTATGCAGGGAAGATTATCGAAACAGGGACAAAACGGGATATTTTCTATACCCCTGAGCATCCGTACACGAAAGGCTTATTAAACTCCGTGCCTCGCTTGGATATGAAAGGGAAACTAAAGCCAATCGATGGGACACCACCAGATTTATTCTCACCTCCAAAAGGATGTCCGTTTACTGCAAGATGTCCTTTTGCGATGGAGGTGTGTAATAAAGTTTACCCGGAATCTACTACCATTAGTGATTCACACACTGTGGATTGCTGGTTGCAGGATGAACGGGCAAAAAAATTACTGGCCAATATGGTCACAAACTAATGAATAAGGGGGATAAAAGATGAAGAAGTTTCTGTTTCTATTGTTTGCAGTATTAACAGTAGTGGTGTTAGCTGCATGTACTGCCAACGACGATACCGATGGAGAAGATCCTACAGAAAATGTTGATGAGCCAGATGGGGATGATAATGGTGAAACAGCAGATGCAGATGGCAAAGTACTTTACCTGAATAACGGCACAGAGCCAACTTCATTAGATCCATCTATTGGATTTGATGCTGTATCATGGGATCCACTGAATAACTTGATGGAGGGTCTTACAAGACTAGATAACGACCATAGAGCAGGTCCGGGAACCGCAGAAACTTGGGACATCTCAGACGATGGTCTAACGTACACATTCCATTTGCGTGAAGATGCTAAATGGTCGAATGGCGACCCTGTGGTAGCGGAGGATTTTGTATATGCCTGGAAGTATATGCTTGATCCAGAAACAGGTTCTCCTGCAGCATTCTTAGGTTATTTTATCGAAGGGGCTGAAGCCTATAACAGTGGGGAAGGGTCTGCTGATGATGTAAAGGTCACAGCAAAAGATGAGAAGACATTGGAGGTTGTGTTAGCGCAACCAACCGGTTTCTTCCTTGATGTATTAACAAACCCTGCATTCTTCCCGATTAACCATCAAGTAGCACAAGATAATCCTAAATGGCATGCAGAAGCAGATACATTTGTTGGGAATGGACCATTTAAATTGGAGTCTTGGAAGCATGATGAGGAAATGGTGTTCGCCAAGAATGAACATTATTGGGATGCGGATGTCGTGAAGTTAGATAAAGTTCATTTTGCTATGATTAACGATTCCAATACCCAATATCAAATGTTCCAAAGTGGGGACTTAGATACAGCGAGTATTCCACCAGAGCTTTCAGACCAATTAATTGATGGAGATAATGTATTTATCGGTCCATATGGTGGTTTAGAATTCTATCGTTTTAACCTAACAATGGAACCATTCCAAAATAAGAAGATACGCCAAGCGTTTGCCTATGCGGTTAACCGTGAGGACATCGCCCAGTACGTTGTGAAAAACGGAGTAGAACCAGCATTTGGATTCATTAATCCTGGTTATACTAGTCCAACAGGAGAAGATTTCCGTGATGTAAATGGTGATCTTGTGCCGTTTGATCCAGAACGTGCCAAACAGTTACTAGAAGAAGGTATGGCGGAAGAAGGCTATGACGAGCTTCCGGAAATTACGTTAACTTACAGTACTAGTGATACGAACAAAGCGGTAGCGGAAGCATTACAGTCGATGTTCCAGGAACACTTAGATGTGAAAGTGGAATTAACTAATCAGGAATGGAATGTATTCGCTGAAGCCCAACAAGCATTAGAACTACAATTCTCACGTAGTTCATTTATCAATGACTACAATGACCCGGTTAACTTCTTAGAGAGCTTTATCACGGATTCTTACATGAACCGTACTGGTTTCTCTAGTGAAGAATATGACGCCTTAATCGCTAAAGGTAAATCCGCAACCGATGAAGAAGAGCGTTGGGAGGCTTTATACGAAGCGGAAAAAATGCTAGCAGATGAAATGATGGCATTCCCGATTCGTTACTACAATACTGTAGTACTAGAAGCAGATGGTGTCGAAGGAATCCTACGCCACCCTGTTGGATACTTTGATTTGAAGTATGCGGATAAGAAATAAGCAAAAGGAATTATGTCTGTAGTTGATGTAGGCAGAAGTAGGAAGGCTTTAATCGAAGCATTGCATATAGGAGAAGGTTTCTCAAGGGATCTTTCGTGTCTTCTGTTTGCATGATTGGTGCTCTACTATGTATACAATTTGAATCTCTCGGAAGTAAACTTTTTTAACGAAGGATTGGCTCACTGATAGTGGTGAGCTACTCCTTTTTCATTCATTATCTACATACAGAAAGAAGGTATTCAGATGCTACTTCCTAAAAAGTTACGTAAAGGTGATACCATTGGTGTAATTGCCCCTGCAAGCCCTCCAGATATGAAACGCCTCCAACAAGCTATTCCTTTTTTCACGAATTTAGGTCTAAACGTGAAGCTAGGGAAATATATCAATCAAACATATGGTTATTTAGCCGGAACCGATGAACAGCGCCTTGCAGATCTGCATGATATGATTGCCGATAAAGAAGTTAGAGCCATTATCTTTGCGCGCGGTGGTTATGGAACCGGGAGAATAGCTGCCTCGATTGATTACGAGTTAATAAAAGACAATCCCAAAATCATTTGGGGTTATAGTGATATTACCTATTTACATACTGCGATTAGGCAAAAGACCGGACTTGTTACCTTTCACGGACCGATGCCCGCCTCTGATATAGCAGACCCGAGTTTTGATGAAATATCTAGCAACTCCTTTTGCCAATTATTTAATCCAATAACACTTGTTTATGACGAGCGTATAGCGCCACTCGATGTTCTAGTAGAAGGAGTAGGTACAGGGGAATTAGTAGGCGGGAATCTTTCCCTTATTACCAGTACACTTGGAACGGAATTTGAAATAGAAACAGATGGAAAAATCCTTTGTTTAGAAGATATAGGGGAGCTCCCATACCGAATCGATTCTATGCTAAATCAATTGAAGCTAGCGGGGAAACTTGATCAGGTATCGGGAATTGTTGTTGGGGACTTTGCCAATGCCGACCCTAATGATAAGCCTTCCTTATCATTAGAAGA
Organism: Ornithinibacillus liuyingii; assembly: GCF_055550225.1. NCBI lineage: Bacteria > Bacillati > Bacillota > Bacilli > Caryophanales > Bacillaceae > Ornithinibacillus > Ornithinibacillus liuyingii. The sequence continues at coordinate 66,190 of NZ_JBPWOS010000009.1, forward strand.
AGTATTCGAGTATTATTTTAGTGACTTACATTGTCCGGTAATGACAGGCTTTAAAATTGGGCATTGCTTCCCGCACTTCGCTGTTCCACTAGGTAGAGAAGCGACTTTGAATACCGTAAATAAAACCTTAACCATATGTCCGGGGGTTCAAGAATAATGAATATACAGCAAATAGAAACGTTTAGCGCTGCCATTCCTTTGAAGAAGGCTTTTAAAACCGCACTCAGAACCGTGACAGTGGCTGAAACCATTGTAGTAAAGGTTATCTGTGACAATGGAATAATTGGCTATGGGGAGGCACCACCAACCCATGTTATTACAGGTGATACATTAGCTAGTATTAATTATACGCTTACTAACGTTATTTCCCCTGCTTTAATCGGGATGTCCTGCATAGAGCGAGAATTACTTTTTGAAAAGTTGAATCATGTAATCGTTGGGAACACAAGTGCAAAAGCAGCAGTGGATATGGCGATTTATGACTGTATTGCACAACAAGCCAATATGAGCCTTGGACAATTTTTAGGAGGCTATCAAACGAATATCGCAACGGATTATACCGTTAGTGTTAACAGTCCGGAAGAAATGGCGCAGGATGCAGAAGCGTATGTGAAGGATGGTTTTTCTGTCCTGAAGGTAAAAGTAGGAAAAGATGTAATCGAGAAAGACATCCAACGTATTCAAGCGATTCGTAAACGTGTAGGGTCGGATATTACGATACGGTTAGATGCTAACCAAGGTTGGAATCCAAAAGAAGCAGTTCGAGCAATTCAAAAGATGGAAGAGCTTGGATTAGGGATTGAATTTATTGAGCAGCCGGTAAAAGCTCATGACCTACAAGGGTTAAAATATGTCACCGATAATACCCAGATTCCAATTATGGCAGATGAAAGTGTCTTTTCTGCAAGAGATGCAAAGGCAGTCCTAGAGCTAGGAGCGGCCGATTTAATCAATATAAAACTAATGAAATCTGGCGGCATACAGGAGGCCATTAAAATAGCGAAACTAGCAGATATCTATGGGGTAAAGTGTATGGTTGGTAGTATGATTGAAACGAAAATTGGCATTACAGCTGCAGCACATTTCGCCGCTAGTCAGCCTAATGTACACTATTATGATTTTGACGCCCCATTAATGCTAGCGGCTGACCTAATCCAAGGTGGTATTACATACAGTAATAGCGCTATCTCATTAGGGGAGGAAAGCGGATTAGGAATCAAAGGATTAAATAAGGAGTACCTAGTAGAACACTAAATCATCATTTGGAAAGGGGATATTGATGTATGTTTAAGCAAGATTTTCCATTACCAGATTCATTCCATGTTGCCACAGTTCAGGTGGCAACTGTTTGGACGAATCCCGAATCTACAAGAGAAATAGACCAACTGGGAATTGATAATCCCACTAATATAGAAAAATGGTTAGCGACTCTAACTAACAAGGAAAAAGTGGCCTTATGTAATGATAATTGCGTACAGACCCAGTTGCTATATGGAGAAATCGCTGTTATTACAGAAATAGAGGGAAAATGGGCAAAGGTTACGATCCCAAGCCAGCCCTCGAAAAAGGATGTGAACGGGTATCCGGGATGGGTGCCGTTGAAGCAGTTGCAGCCAGTATCTAAAGACTCCTGGATTCGACCAGAAACCGCCGCAATTCGGAAAAAGCATGCTTGGTTAGAGAATGAATCGGGAGAAAAGCTACTTAAATTGAGTTATATGACGTGCTTACCAGTGGTACGGGTTATGGGTGACCGGGTTGAGGTTATGACACCAGTTGGTTCGAGATTTTTACCGAAGCAGGTAGTCGAAATCTTCCCTACGGATAAAGGTGGTCCTAAAGGGAATGGAGATAGCGTGATAGAAGCAGCTGAAGCGTATGTAGGCTTACATTACCTCTGGGGTGGTATGAGTTCGTTTGGCTATGATTGCTCTGGGTTTGCCTATAATATGCATAAGGCTAATGGTTATCAGATTAGTAGAGATGCATCCGATCAAGCTGCATTTGGCAAAGAAGTTCCTTTTGACCAACTACTCCCTGGTGACTTATTATTTTTTGCTTATGAAGAAGGAAAAGGAAGTATTCATCATGTCGGATTTTATTATGGGGGTGGAAAGATGATTCACTCGCCAATGACTGGAAGAGGAATCGAGATTATTAGTTTGAAAAATACAAAATACGAGAAAGAGCTCTGTATAGCGAGACGATATTGGGAATCGGCAGGTGTGTAGAAAATGGTGGAAGAAAAGATATTAGAAGTTAAACAGTTAAAAAAGTATTTTGACCTGGGGAAGAACCAGGTTTTAAAGGCGGTTAATGATGTCACCTTTCATGTGAACAAAGGGGAAACCTTTGGACTGGTAGGGGAATCTGGTTGTGGAAAGTCAACGATTGGGCGCACGATTATCGGCCTTTATAACCGGACAGAAGGAGAGGTTCTGTTTAAAGGACAGAATGTGCATGAATTAGATGAGAAGAAGATGTTCCAACTACGTCAAAAAATGCAAATGATTTTCCAGGACCCGTATGCATCATTAAACCCACGCTCTACCGTTCGAGAGGTTATTGCGGAGCCAATGGAGGTTCATAAGCTATATAAAACAAAACAAGAACAAACGGAGAGAGTTTATCAATTGCTAGAAGAGGTAGGATTAAACCGTGACCATGCAAACCGCTATCCACATGAATTCAGTGGTGGACAGCGGCAGCGGATTGGTATTGCCCGTGCGTTAGCACTTAACCCCGATTTCATTATAGCGGATGAACCAATCTCGGCACTGGATGTATCGGTTCAAGCACAAGTAGTCAATCTATTAAAGGAACTACAAGAGGAAAAAGGGCTCACGTTCTTATTTATTGCTCATGACTTATCGATGGTAAAGCAAATTTCAGATCGGATTGGTGTTATGTATTTAGGGAATATGGTAGAGTTAACGGCTAGTGAGCATCTCTATGAAAATCCTCTTCATCCTTATACTCAAGCCCTACTTTCCGCTATCCCAATTCCAGACCCGGATATTGAAGAGTCAAGGGAACGAATTATCCTACAAGGGGAATTGCCAAGTCCAATCAATCCACCAAGTGGCTGTGTATTCCGAACTCGCTGTCCATTAGCGATGGATATTTGCGGAAAGGAAAAACCAGAATGGCAAGAGGTAGAGGAGAATCATTATGTAGCTTGTCATTTATATCATGAAAAAGAGAAAAAAGGCCAGATTCGTGAACCAATCGTGAATGTAAGGTAAGCGGTTTGTCAGGAGGGAGCTTTATATTGTAAGTAGATTTTACTTAGAAAGTTTCAATGTCCTGCCTGGCTGGCAAGAGATAAGGGTACATAAATCATTTTGTACCCTTACTATCTATGCCTTCTTATTCAACTCTTTTAAAGTACCAAGGAATTTCCTATCTTTTTATATCCTTTCCTCAAAGGTGATCGAATTGCTGCATTCTCTGCCGCCATTTCAATGCTTTATCTAAGTTTCCATTTTCCTCGTAGATGTCAATTAAACATTGATAGAGTTCCATGTCCGGAGAAAATTGTAACGCTTTTTTTAACTGGTGAATTGCCGAATCATAGTCCTTTTGCTTTTGGTAATGCTGAGCATTCCAGAGAACAAGTTCGATGATGTCTTCTTCTAGTTGCGTATGCCATGCTAGTAGCCAATCGGTGGCTTGGGTATCCTCTATAAGATTTATGGGGAGGGATTGAACTAGCTGGTCAATAAGCTGTTGCCGAATACTTGGTATGCGTTCTTTCATTGCTTCGCGTATTTGTTCCAATAAAGTAGTTACATCGCAATGGATGTCTCCTTGTAGATATACATGGCTACCGTCAATGACTAAAAAGGAGTACTCACTATCGGGAATGGTTAAAAGTTTTCGCAAATGAGATAAATATACTCGTAGATTAGCTCTTGCTTGTTGAATCGGCATATTCGGCCACAAAGCTTCACAAATATTCTCCCTTGTTGTGGAGCGATTAAGTAACAGATAAAGCAGTAATTGTTTTGCAAATCGTTTATTCCATCCGACTTCACTAGGTTTACCTTGAATCGTAACACGAAAATATCCTAGCATTTTAACTTGCAGCTGCTTGTGAGCATGGAGCTTATGAAGCCATTCGTTTTGAATTTGATTGACATACTCAAGCATAGATTCCCCTAAGTCTCGGATGAAAGAATCTTTTATAGTGGGTGTATCATGCTGCTCTGTGACAAAGTCATCGATAATCTGAGCAATCAATTTTGGTTGCTCCAAAACGATGAAGCTTGCAGCATTTGGAATGATTAAATGATGGCAATGTGGAATATGCACGGTATGTAATTTTAAATAATGAAACGGAAATAGCATCTCCTTTGCACCGGATAATATTAGCACAGGGCAGGAAATTTGTTTGATAGGAGTAATCGGATCAGCACTTACACTTAGATCCATCGCTTTAACATATAATTCAAATTCAATTCCTTTAGCATATTCTCGCAGTCGTTTAAGTTCTGAGTGTCCCTTTGGTAATGTGGTGGCCATAGCTTCAAGGTAATCAAAGGGAATCTCCTTTTGATTAGCTGATAATTCCCTGCGATGAGTACGGATACTTTCAATCATATGTGGAGGATGGCATGGCATTGCCATCAACATAACCGTCTTTACCATAGTAGGGAATTGAGCAGCATAGCCTGCGCTAATCAGTGCACCTAATTGCCAGCCTACAAGGTGGACAGACTTTAGGGCTAAGGCGTCTATTAAATCACGTAGGTCCATAATGAAATGCTGAATTGTCAGCTCGTTTATGGGAATATCATTTTCGCTCTTCCCATACCCTCTTAAATCGTAACGTAAAATGGGATAGCTACAGTCTAAAGTCTTGAGGAGTGAATCATAGGCACGCAAATCGACTGCGTTTGAGTGGACAAAGATGAGCGTGTCGTTGGTGCTAGGGTTCGAGGAGGGATTATGCAGCTGATAATGAACGTTCCTACCGTTTATCCTTTTGAATGGCATCCGAATGCCTCCTTTCCCTTATGTTTAATCGGACGTATATGGTTGTGTTTATGTCTAACATTACCGTTAGATAAAATCCTGTAATAGAAGTATATGAAACTACCTTGCTAATATAGGACAAGTTTTAAATGAGAGCTGCAAATTTTATCCAGTTTACCTTGTGTCATGGGAAACAGGATAGGTTAATCTGAGGTGTGGAAAATAATGGGGAAGTATGCTTATACATGTTTCAGTATATAGGAAAAGAAGTATTTTGAGTATTGAGAAGTAACGTGGAACAAGATAATGCTGTTTGTTGTGGTGTACTTACGGCGGGTGAAGAGCCTGTGTTAGGTAAGAATGGGATCAAATGGGGGGTGGTGAGCTCGTATGAGGTTAGGGTGCGCCCAAACGGTGGGGAGATAGGCCGGTCTCCGGTTAGGATGGACCCGAAATTGGAATGCATGCGCCCAAGTGAGAGGGACATGAGCCCGAACATGGAGCACATGCCCGAGGGGGAGAAGGACGGACCCGAAATTGGAGTACATGCGCCCAAGTAAGAGTGAGATGGACCCGAACGTGAAGCAGATGAGCCCTTCCCAGGTTAAGATGGGTCCAAACGCCCGAGAGATGAGCCCTTCCTAGGATAAGATGCGCCCAAACGGCCGAGAAATGAGCCCACCCCCAGGTCGAGATGCCCCCAGACGGCCGAGAAATGAGCCCACCCTCAGGTCGAGATGCCCCCAGACCCCCAAGAGAAGATCCCATCTGCAAGTCCAGATGCCCCTAATCCCGGGAAACCCCCCCACCCCTGGTTAGTTGTCCTATTAAATCTTTCAACAATAGATTTTTAATTTCTAGTTCTATTATTTTCACGAACTGTATAAGTTTAATAGTAGGATTACTAGATATGAAAAAGTCTAAAGAGGAGGATGCCCTATTGAAAAATCGTAAAAATTCTATGAAACAAATCCAGAAATTAAAAAAGAAAAAAGCTGCATCAAAGTATCACTCTCTTCAAAGACGGTTGTCGACCGTATCAAATATGAAGCCCCTCCCCATGAATAGAGGGAGCTTAAAATGGAAATATCCGGCTGTATTTCTGTTTACTATATCGTTTCTCATTCTGGCTGTTCCGACATTAGTTGTCCTTCCATTTATCTCGAGTACAGAGGTACTGTCACAATCTATTGAACATAAGCAAACACCGGAACAGGAAGAAGTGTTGGTAGATGATTCGGCTGTAGAAGTTGCAGTAATGCGAGCTCAAAGTGAGGTAGTAGAAAATGTACCGCTAGAGACATATGTAATGGGGGTTGTGGCGTCTGAAATGCCAATTGAATTTGAAACAGAAGCCTTAAAGGCTCAGGCCCTAGCAGCAAGAACCTATATTGTCAATAAAATGATGTACCAAACAGAGGAAGCGGCTTCCAATGTCACGGATACGATTCAAGATCAGGTTTATAATGATGATGCTGAGTTACGTGCGAAATGGGGCAAGAACTATCAGAAGAATATGGAGAAAATATCCGAAGCGGTTATGGCTACAAAGGGGAAAATTATTACGTATAAGAATAAGCCTATCGACCCGCAGTTCTTTTCGACAAGTAATGGGTATACCGAGAATTCGGAGGATTACTATGTGAACGAAATTCCATACTTACGGAGTGTACCAAGCCCATGGGATGAAGCATCACCATACTATTTAGACCAAGAAGTATATTCCTTGGAGCAAGTGGAAGAGGCACTCGGAATTGATTTACCAGCGGAAAAAAAGCTAACTATTGATGTAACTAGAACAGAAAGTAATCGCGTTGATGAATTAAACCTTGCAGGTAATGCCTTTTCAGGTCGTGAAGTACGAGAAAAGCTTCAATTACGCTCAAGCGATTTTACAATCGAACAAAAAAATGACTACCTGATTTTTACGACGAAAGGAAATGGCCACGGAGTTGGAATGAGCCAATACGGTGCGAATGGAATGGCTAAAGAAGGAAAGACATATGAAGATATCGTAAAGTATTACTACAAGGATGTAGAATTAAGCAATCTAGATGATACAGTACCAGCATTGGTTATGCAGTGAAACGAATTTAATACAATGAGAATTGCCTCCGGATCATTAGTTCTGGAGGTTTTTTGTGCTAGGGACTTTGTCCTTCAGTGTTAAAACATTAACTAGTCTGGTGGATGGTTCCAATAATAATGGGCGAAAGACTAGATCACTTGAAGTCAACTTTCCCCTAAGCTAGTATTACCGCTCACCTATACCTTCTTATCTAATAAATTCCGCTATTAAACCCTCATAACCCCATCCTTTCTACCGCATAAATGTCTTAATATCCCCAAAAGGAAAAGAAAAATGCATGTAAATATAAAAAAAGTGTTAGAGAATGTATAGTTTTTTCCTTTTCTGTTCAGAATGGTTGTTGAGGTGATGTTAGATGAAAGAGGAAAACAAAGCGCCAAAAAAAGGTTGGCAAAGTATTTTCCGTAAAAAATGGTTTTTCCCTGCAGTATACTTAACGATTGCTGCAATTTTACTAGCAGTAGTAGTTTGGTATCAAAATATGGACAATCAATTACCAGAGGCTGGGGATGACCAAGAGTTAAGTGACAATTATAATCCGAATCCACATGAGGATGCACAGCCTGTAATGGAAAATCAAGAAGTTATTAAGATGCCTGTTGCCGATCAGGAACAAGCAGAAATCGTAACGAAATTCTTTGATTACAATGCATCCCAAGAAGATCAAGAAAGTGCACTGATCCTTCATAACAACCGCTATTACCAAAGCACAGGTGTTGACATCGTTTATCCGGACGGTGAAGCATTTGATGTATTGGCAGCACTTAGTGGATCTGTTATGGAAGTGAAGGAAGATCCATTACTAGGAAATGTTGTCATTCTATCACATGACAATGACGTGACAACTTATTATGCTAGTCTTGGAGAAGTTGGTGTGAAAGCAGGGGATGAAATCAAACAGGGTGATGTAATTGGTACTGCTGGTGAGAACATTTTCGGTCAAAACCATGGTACCCATGTACATTTTGAAATTAGAAAAGATGATCAAGTATTTAACCCTGAAGCATTCTTCAACCAACCTGTAAGTAAGCTGGATGAAGGCAAATCGGAGGATGTTTCCGAGGAGCAAAATACTTCTAGTACGTCATCTGAAGAAGTAGATTCTGAAAATGTGGATGAGGAACAACCAGCAGAAAACGATAACGAAAATGATAACGAAGATTCACCGGAAGATACTCCTGATTCATCTTCTGACTCAGAGGAGTAATGAAGAGAAATCCTAGCAATTTACCAAGCTAGGATTTCTTTTTCTGTTTAGAAGATAAGAAGTATAACAGTCTTTCAGGCTGGATAAGTAAAAGTGAATGTGGGCTGGGACACAATTAAAAGAAGTAAATGTAAAACGGAATGATGCAAAATACTAGGTCCAGAAATAAAGGTAAATATAAATCTGGAGGATAGTGCACATGCCCAGATACCTTGGGCCAACTAATAATGATCCGTAACGAGCTTCTTCGGTGCAAGACCGCACGGAGGATTACCCCTGTAATAGCATGGCATGAGCAGCCGCTAGGAGCAAAGTAGGCACTGCGAGGGTCTTTACTAACAGAAGTCACCCCCGAACTGGAAGTAAGTGCAAGTATATTTCTGGAGCGGGGGCTTAGTTCATCATTTAGTTTTTTCTTTAAAATAATCCTTTGTCTAACCTTCCTAGTTATCCGCTAAAGTTACATTAGTCTAACTAGTGAAATTTTCCTATAAATGCAAATTTAACACGATTGCAAAATAACGATGCAATATTATGTAATATTCCTATATAAAAAGTCCCTATCTATCTCCAAAATATCCGATAAATTACCATTTCTCCTGAAAAATATGTCGAACGATTACGACCCTTTTTCACTTGAATGTATGGTAATATGAAGTAGTGAAAAAATACTAGATTTAATATATTGCATAAACACCAACCTACAAGAAATGTACTAATTCATAGATAAAATGTGATATATCGTACAAGTTTGAAAGGGTGGAATAACCAAAAATGAGCTTCGGAAACCTAAATCTCCTAGCAGATAACATAGCGTCAATGGTAGAAAGTCCAGAATTAACAATTGGACAAGTTATCTTATTACTTTCCCAAGAACATGAAGAACAAAAAGTGTTAGAATTAACTAGAAAATTTTGCTTACAATCGTCCTCCAAAGAGATCCAGAAAAAAGGAATGGAGTTTCTATATATTAATGGATATTTTGAAGATCTAAAAATATTAATCGCCAAAAACTCACTATCCAATGATGCCTCCAACCAAACCTGGGCGCAAGTATATCAAATTATGCTAGAACGTCGAATGAATGAGTCTTCCAGTATGGGAAAAATGAGAGCTAGGTTGAAGGATATCAAAACGACAGATGCTGAATTAAGATGCTTAATAGAAATTACCATTATAGATACATATTTTTACCAAATGGATTTTGGGAAGATTGGTAACTTCTTAGAAAAGCAATATGAACTGTTTGAACCAATTCAAGATAATTTCATGCTTTCCTGCTTAAACTTGAGACTATATCAAAAACTATTTTTCTATTATTGGAAGCGAAATGAATTAATAATTGCAAGGAAATATGCGTTTCGTGCATTAAACCAGACAAATAGTTCCCCAACTAAAGTAGGCCTTCATATGAATTTAGGTTTATCTTACACATTTGATACGTACTACCAAGGTATGTACCATATGAAGGAAGCATTGAAAATAGCTAAGCAAAATAATCTCACGGGCTATGTCCGTCAAATAGAGAATTTTTCCATTCCATTTTTAGCTGCACATTTTCGAAAGCCTAATGGCATTACCACCGACGATATAAGTGAACAAGCACATTTAGAAATTGCTAAAGGAAATAATGAGAAGGCAATTACGTTATTAGAGGATATTTATACGACTAGTCCGTTTAAGATGTACTATATGGGACTAGCGAAACAGGATAAGAACATTTTATCAGAAGCTTGTAGAATGTTTGTGGAAAGAAGTGACTATTTCTTTAGCCGATTACCGATGACAGCCATGCAACATCTTTAATTGGGTTATGATAGGATTCAGCTTATTGAAGGTAATGTCTTATACGAGAGGAGGAATAAAATGGAGAATATTAAAAAGTTTAGCTTTTGCCTATTTCTAAGTTTTATAGTTCTCTTCACGATAATTCAACCGTTTAGTTCAGTAACTGCAGATCCTGAGTATGGTACCGTCGACTAATATAATTTTGATAGCATAATAAGCTGAATCCTTTCATATATAACCAAAAGTGCCTCGTGTACTTTTGGTTATTTTTATGCCTGTTAATGCTAAATAGGGGAATTTTCTAACTAAAATTAAAAAACATCTTGTCCCCCTTGCGATTAAATGGAATTTTAATCATAATCCCCCCCCTCCGTTAATAAAATGTTACAAACCAAGCATTCAGTAAGTCTGAGGTGAGAGCTTATGTGGCTCTTCTATTACACATCGTATTTGCTTGATTACATATAAACCTAACACATAAAATCGCAATGCATTTAAAACGTATACATACATATGAACGTAACGTCTTTTTATTATATTAATTCCATTTTATACCATATATGTAACTAAGTACCTGTTAGTTATCGACGTCACAGCCACGGAACATCCATTCTTTACATTGTAAAGGTGGACAGTCGAAAAATGACCACTATTCATTTTTCGGATCACCTAGTCTCTGGAATGACACCTCAGAAATATTCAACATAGGGAGGCGAAAGGTGTGCACGATTACATCAAAGAAAGAACTATCAGGATCGGAGAGCATATCGTAGAAACGAGAAAGACCGTCCGGGTGATAGCAAAAGAATTTGGTGTTTCCAAAAGCACAGTTCATAAAGATTTAACAGAACGCTTACCAGAGCTAAATCCTGAATTAGCTCTAAAGGTAAAAGAAATCCTAGAATACCACAAATCTATTCGACATTTACGAGGAGGAGAAGCAACCCGAAAAAAATACAAAACCGAAGAAACGGGAGCCTCAGTATAAACAAATACATGCAATGATCATCATCCTCTTAAGGAGGTGAATGGTAGGAGAGTACTTAACGTAAGGAGCAAGGTCTTGGCTAAGAAAAAAGTATTTTCTTATTGCATGGGAGGTATGCAGAAGAGGGAAACGCACCCAGGGAGAGGGGTGCGTTTTTTAGTGGGGGGCGGGGGATGAGCCCGAGTGAGGAGAAGATGAACCCGAAAGAGGTGGCATCAAAGTAAAGGGGGATAGTCCCACAGATTACCCCAAAAAAAGTTGCTGTAAAAAGAGCCTGAAGGTAGAAATAAAAAGGCTCATATTCCTTGGGAAAGAATATGAACCTAAACATGGATTCAATCATTAAATATAGATTGTTTTCCTAATGGTAAGAAAGAATCTTGGGGGAATTTTTCTGATGGGGGGCTATGGTACCTTCTGCCAAAATTTTTACCGGTCAATTCAAGATTCATTGAATAGAGGAGACGTCTTGTTGCTTTAGTGGACTTAAGTTGAAGAATTTCTCGACAACTTTGGTTTGTAATAGTTGGTTCAAAAAGCAAAAAATAACTAATATTTTTTGCTCATGTGCTTTAGCATCCTCTTTGCCGCAATTTAGGCAAACCCATAAACCGAAAGATGAGCCCGCTCCCAGGGAAGAAGCTCCCAACCCTGCCCCCAAGATAGTCCCAATAAACCAAAAGATAAGCCCATCCCAAAAAAAAGATGCTCCCAAACCAACCACATCCAAACCTATACCCCAATCCCAGTTCACCTAAACTAATTTTTACTACTTTTTTCCTAATTTGCAGTTTTATGTAGAATTTTGTGGTATTATATTATATAAGTAGCATTGTGTTTTCTAAACAAGTGCGGAAAGTTTCTTACGAGGAGGATTTTGATGTTTTCAAGGGATATTGGGATCGACCTTGGGACTGCCAATGTGTTGATACATGTTAAGGGAAAAGGAATTGTATTAAATGAACCATCGGTAGTTGCAATGGATCGAAATACAGGCAAAGTACTTGAGGTCGGAGAAGCAGCGAGACGTATGGTTGGACGGACACCAGGAAATATAGAAGCTATTCGCCCACTTAAGGATGGGGTTATTGCTGATTTTGATGTAACAGAAGCAATGTTAAAATATTTTATTAATAAAATCAATGTAAAAGGGTTTCTTTCAAAGCCTAGAATGCTTATATGCTGCCCGACAAATATTACAAAGGTAGAGCAAAAAGCGATTAAAGAGGCAGCTGAGAAATCCGGTGGTAAAAAAGTATACTTAGAAGAAGAGCCAAAGGTTGCGGCTATTGGTGCTGGGATGGAGATTTATCAGCCTAGTGGGAATATGGTCGTGGATATTGGTGGCGGTACGACAGATGTAGCCGTTCTTTCCATGGGTGATATTGTAACCTCAGAGTCGATTAAAATGGCCGGGGACAAATTTGATGTAGAAATACTTCAATACATAAAGCGTAAATATAAGCTTCTAATTGGTGAGCGTACAGCAGAAGATATTAAAATTAATATTGCAACAGTATTTAAAGATGCTCGCCAAGAAGAAATGGATATTCGTGGGCGTGATATGGTTAGTGGACTTCCACGTACGATTACAGTTCATTCTAATGAAATTGAAGAGGCACTTCGCGAGTCAGTGTCGTTGATTGTACAAGGTGCGAAGTCTGTTCTTGAACGTACACCACCTGAATTATCTGCAGATATTATTGATCGAGGTGTTATCTTAACTGGTGGTGGTGCACTAATCCACGGTATAGACCAGTTATTAGCAGAAGAATTGAAGGTACCAGTGTTCCTAGCAGAGGAGCCAATGCATTGTGTGGCAAAAGGAACCGGAATTATGCTTGAAAATATTGATAAAGTAGAACGTAGAAGTATCGTTTAATTTTTTGCAGGTGGAATAGTGTAAAGTTCTTTTCCGCTAGCAAAAAAACTACCATTCGATAAAGGAAGAGCGAATGAGTTTTGCTACTAAGTTTATGCGAGAGCGCATCACAGATTTCGTACGCATAAGGGGAGGCGTAATTGTAATGCTAAGAGGATTTTATACTGCTGCAAGTGGAATGATTTCGATGCAAAGACAACAGGAAGCTTTAGCGAATAATATTTCCAATGCTAATACTCCTGGTTACAAAGCAGATCAAGCGACGCTACGAGCGTTTCCTGAGATGTTAATGTACCAAATGGGGCAAGAGACGCTTCCAACCAAACAACCAAAAAACCTACCAGTTCAAAATCCCATTGGATCTTTGAACACAGGGGTTTATGTGCAGGAATATGTGCCAGATTTTGTTCAAGGTGCTTTAAGGGAGACAGGAGTTTCCACGGATCTTGCATTAATTGATGGTGTATTCCCTGATGAGACTGGAAGCATCTTTTTCACCGTGCAAAATGAAAATGGTGATCCACGTTATACAAGAAACGGTAATTTTACGGTTGATGGACAAGGATTCCTAGTAACAACGGAAGGATATTATGTTCTGAACCAAGCCGGTAACCCGATTCAAACGAACGGGATGGAATTTATCGTGACACCTGATGGGCAGCTTCAATTAGGTGGGCAACAAATCCAGCTTGGAATTGCATATACACCGGATGTCAATCAGTTAGCTAAGGAAGGAAATGGCCTATATAATGGGGAAGCAGGGCCAGTACCTGCAGGGGCTACGTTCTCTGTTCAACAAGGCTTTCTAGAACAGTCTAATGTTGATTCGGCACAAACGATGACGCAAATGATGGAAGCTTATCGTACGTTCGAAATGAATCAACGTGTATTAAAAGCATATGATGAAAGTTTAGGAAAAGCAGTAAGTGAGATTGGGCGAATCGGATAATTACTAGTGGAGAAGGAGGGAACCTCATGTCTAGGTCTATGATTCAAGCAGCAGTAACCATGAATCAGCTCCAACAAAAAATAGACGTTATTGGGAATAACTTGGCAAATAGTCAGACGACCGGATACAAGGCAAGACAAGCTGAATTTTCTTCCTTGTTGTATCAACAAATTAATAATTTGAATGACCCAGCGAACGCTGAAGGTAGATTAACACCGGATGGTGTACGTGTCGGATCGGGTGCAAAGCTTGGTTCCATTAATATTGATTTATCTGTTGGTTCTCTTCAAGAGACTGGTCGTGCCTTAGATATTGCATTATTACAGCCAAATCAGTTATTCCAAGTTTCGGTAACCGAGAATAACGTAACAGAAACACGTTATACAAGAGACGGTTCATTCTATCTAAGTCCAATTGCGAATAACCAAGTCATGTTGACAACAAAAGATGGTGATCCTGTACTAGGAACAACAGGACAAATCATTTTTGAAAACGGATTTGATGATATTCAAATTGCAGATAATGGATTAATTACCGTAAAACGAGGAATGAATACGGAAGTCGTTGGGCAATTAGAAGTAGTCGAAGCAGTTAGACCAAGACTTTTAGAGGCTACTGGCAATAACAATTTCCGATTGCCAACAGATTTAGCGGGACTTGGGTATAATCAGGCAGAAATTATTCAAGAGGTACCAGCACAGTTAAAAAGTGGTACTCTGGAAACATCGAATGTTAATATGGGTAAGGAATTAACAGATCTAATCACGGCTCAACGTTCATATCAATTTAATGCAAGAACAATTTCCATGGGCGATCAAATGATGGGATTAGTAAGTCAACTACGTTCGTAATCCGAATAAGTATTGACGTGCATATCAAGAATAACTTATATTTAGATAAATAATGATTTGTATGGAAATAGGTGAACCAAGTTATGACCACAACGAACCAAGTGGAGAAATCGAATGAAGAAAAATCTACTAGAAGCAGGCGTTTGGAAGTAACCGCAGAAGAAAAAAGTGGTGCAAAGAAAAATGACACAGCGGAAAAAAAACAATCCAAACCACCGGTAAATAAAGAGGAAAGTTCTTCTAGTAAAAAAGCTTCTACTGCTAAAAAGCAACGGAGGAAGAGGTCTGCTAATGCTGAAGCGGAGTTAGACGAAACGTTACAGCAGACTAGGAAACAACAAAAGAAAAAGCGAAAAGAAGAAAAACGTAAGAATAAAAAACCAAGATTACGTATTTTTCCAATTTGGTTACGTCTTATTGTTGTTGCAGGCCTTAGTGTAGTTGCTTTTGCCGCAGGATTAATGATTGGTTATGGCATAATAGGTGATGGGGAACCTGGTGATGCATTAAAATGGGAAACTTGGCAGCATATAATTGATATTGTGAAAAAAGAAAACTAATGAATTGGACCTGTACTACAGATAAGTACAGGTTTTTTATATTTTTTAGAAGGAAAAATTACCCAAAATGTAGAAATAGGATACAAAACCTATTTCGAAATGAGGTGCGTGGATGTTTTTTCTTCAAATGTCAGGCTTTCCTGGTTCGGGAAAATCAACATTAGCAAGAGAGATTGCCCTCCAAACAGGTGCGGTTTTAGTAGATCATCATCTGACGAAAACGGCATTACTAGAAGAAATACCTGATATTGATACAAAACAAGCTGGTAAAGCTTCTTATAAAATGGATTGGGCAATTATTGAGGCGAATCTTTCTATAGGAAATAGTGCCATTTTAGACAGTCCTTGTCTATATCAACCGATGATTGAAAAGGGAGAACGACTTGCGGAGCAATATAAAGCTAAATACAAATATGTGGAATGTTATCTGGATGATTTT
Organism: Ornithinibacillus liuyingii; assembly: GCF_055550225.1. NCBI lineage: Bacteria > Bacillati > Bacillota > Bacilli > Caryophanales > Bacillaceae > Ornithinibacillus > Ornithinibacillus liuyingii. Next base: position 81,920 of record NZ_JBPWOS010000009.1, read on the forward strand.
CAAGAAATCAATCATCGTCTTAAGCAGCGAGAAAGCTTACCTAGTCAGATAAAGGAAGTCAGCTCAGAGGTTGTTTTTCAAAGCACGCTCCGCAATAGTAAAAAACCAATGAATCATCCAATTTTAGTTATTGATACGAAAAAAAGATTGGATACATATATACAAAAGGTGATGGATTATGTAAAAGCATAAATTACTAATACCTACTACTATTATCTGGTATAATAGAAGAAACATACAAAAAGGAGCGTTTTAACTTGGATATTAATGAAATTAAAAATACGATTCCACATCGCTATCCCTTCTTATTAGTAGATAAGGTTCTTGAAATGGAAGAAGGAAAGCGTGTAGTCGGTTTAAAAAATGTAACAGTAAATGAACCATTTTTCCAAGGACATTTTCCAGATTATCCTGTAATGCCGGGGGTATTAATTGTCGAGGCTTTAGCCCAGGCTGGTGCTATCGCTATTCTAGGGAAAGAAGAAAATCGCGGAAAGCTTGGATTTCTTGCCGGTATTGATAAATGCCGCTTTAAACGACAAGTAAAGCCAGGCGACCAGCTCAAACTAGAGGTAGAAATCGTTCGTGTGAAAGGTCCAATCGGAAAAGGTAAAGGAATCGCAACAGTTGATGGTGAATTAGCTTGTGAAGCGGAAATCACCTTTGCTATTAAATAAAATTAAGAATGCTGCCTTGAAGGTAGCATTTTTTATTTTCTCCAAGGTTTCGGAACTAAAAAGATAATAAAATATTCTTTCTTCCTATAAATACATTAAATTTCCGTAAAAAAATCCGTATCAGATTTGTTATAAAGGGGTAAGCTATTTCCGAAAGTTATTACTACAAGGAGGAAATGTCATGAACAAAAAATGGCTAATTAAACTAGGGGCACCTGTTTTGGCATTATCGCTTATGGCGGCATGTGGAAATAATGATACTGAAGATCCCATTGAAGATGAAGCGCCGCTAAATCAGGAAGACGATAATGGCCTTAACAATGGTTTAGAGAACGATGGTACGAATGATGGTACTGGAACAGATGGTGGTATGGGTGATGGCCAAAACGGTGGTACTGGAACTGATAATGGTACCGGTACTGGCGATGATGGACAAATTAATAATGATGACAATTTATTAGAAGATGAGAATAACAGAAGAGACGACGAAAATAATCAATAATGATGAAATAATCCCCTCTGCACAGTAGGCTAAGGGGATTTTTCATGGTTATAACCGAATATCCACACTTTTACCAAGTGTTGGATGGGGAGCTTGTTGAACAGATTGACTTAGCATCTCCGTCAATTGTGCTCCCTGCTGCTGCATGAGATCTTTAACATTGGCTATCATGGCTAGGCTAGCATCTGAACGAACTTGACTATTTGCCATCACCACTGACATTGCTGCAATATCCATCTTAAAAAACCTCCTCACCCGATACATCAATTGTAACATACTTAACTTTATATGAAACCATCGATTCATCAAGGAGCGTAGAAGAGCGAGGGAAGGGATTATTTGCTGTTGTAGGGTCGTATGAACAAGTGAACAGGTAACATTTGAGATAGAAACGGTCACAAGGTTGTATGAAAGGGGAGCATCTATCGCGGGCCTGGTCGCATGGAAGGGAGAAACGGGTGCATCAAAATAAGAAAAGGTAACAAGGTTTTCAGGAAAGGGAGCATCTAACATGTGCCCGGTCGCATGAAAGATAGAAACGGGCGCAACTAAATCAGAAACGGTCACAATTACCGTGAGAAAGGTAGCATCTCCAAGCACCCGAACACATAAAAAATAGAAACGATCACAACATAATCAGAAAATGCCCCAAAAAAGAGCGCACCTACCCCTTACCCAAGCCTATCCACAATAGTTTAAAACCTCATACAAATAAACAAGCATGCTAATCTATTTATCTACTTTTTTTATATGTACCTATGATAAAATATAAGCATCATGTAATTTCAAATGCTTTATGCGATGAGGTGTGAATTATGAATGAAAGATTTTCTGTTTCTTTAGCAAATTATTTACGAGCACGGTTTGCTTTTTTGTCAATCACGACGTGGGAAGAGGATCGACTTATTCGTGATATTAAAGAGGTATGTTATGAGCCTGAACTAATCAAAACTCCGCGGAAGGTGTATACATGGAGTGTAACCGAAGGGTTAGTGGATGACGATGGAAGAGCGAATCATAATACGAAGCAGCCACTACCAGCTCTTGATCAAATCGAAAAAATAGATGAACCATCTGTTTTTATTCTGAAGGATTTTCATATTTATTTAGGTGGAGAAAATAGAAATCCTGATTTTAACATTGTCCGTCGCATCAGAGATCTTGCATCCGTCTTAGTGAATAGTCCGGTACCTAAAAATGTTATTTTTGTTGCTCCTTCATTTTCTATTCCATTGGAACTGCAAAAGGATATTATTATCGTAGATTACGGATTACCTACATATGATGAAATTAAAAAAGTATTACATCAAATGATTGAAGCGAATAAAAATAATTCTAGAATTCAAATTAATTTAAATAAGGAAGAAGAAGAAAAACTTATTAAGGCTGCATTAGGGTTGACGATACAAGAAGCAGAAAATGCTTTTGCTTTATCGATGGTTTATGATGGAAGATTAGATATTAATACAGTGGAGCACGTACTTTCTGAAAAACAGCAAATCATCAAGAAGAACGGTTTGCTTGAGTATATACCTCAAGATCCAAGTATGGAAGATATTGGTGGGTTAGAAAATATAAAACGGTGGTTAAGAAAACGGGACAATTCATGGTTAGAATCTGCGAGTGAATATGGCCTTCCTGCTCCTAAAGGCTTATTAATAACTGGAGTACCGGGATGTGGAAAAAGTTTAATTGCGAAGGCTGTCAGTTCCTTGTGGAGGCTTCCACTTTTAAAACTGGATATGGGGAAAATATTTAGTGGTATTGTGGGCAGTAGTGAGGAGAATATGCGCAAAGCGATTGAAACCGCGGAAGCAATTTCACCTTCTATTCTTTGGATTGATGAGATTGAAAAAGGATTAGGTGGAACCAATACTAGTGGGGATAGCGGTACTTCCACGCGTATTTTTGGTACGTTATTAACATGGATGCAAGAGAAAAAAGAACCTGTATTCCTAGTCGCCACTGCAAATAATATCCAAGCATTACCTCCTGAGTTACTTAGAAAGGGTCGGTTTGATGAAATCTTTTTCGTCGACCTACCTACACATAAAGAGCGAAAAGAAATCTTTAAAATTCATATTGAGAAACGGTTAACATCTGATAAAGTAAGAGGACATTTTCAACTTAGTGATTTAACCTTTGAAAAATTAGCAGAAGCCTCAGAAGGGTTTATCGGTGCAGAAATTGAGCAAGCAGTTATTTCTGGATTATTTGAGGCATACTCGGAGAAACGGTCACTTCAGGAAGAAGATATTTTAAAGGCAATTGAACGAACGGTTCCTTTGTCGATTACACAATCTGAACAGATCCGTTCTATTCGGGAATGGGCAAACGTCCGAGCGGTTGCGGCAACTCCTCAAGATGATCGAATAGATTATCATCAAGTTATGCACAAGGAAGAGCCAAAAGAAGCGCCGGAAGACGAAGATATTTACCGGTCACGGGGTGGAAGGACTTTAGATTTTTAAGCCTGAAAGGAGTTTATATAAATGAGTTTATCTGTTGTACTTGTTCCGCTTGCTCTTGCAGCAGCAAATTCTGCAGTTTCATTTGCTATAAAGGATAAAGTGGAAGAAGGAGTTCTGTACAGAATTGAGACAAACATGAAGGATGAGAGTATATTAGCAGAAGCGTTAAAAGGCTTCGGCTGCCAAGTGGAATTGAATGAACAAACATTCCATTCGACTATCGGGGAAATTCAAATGGCGTTCCAGCAACAAGAAGATGGGACATTTAGTGGAATCTTTAATGAAAGTGTATCAACCGATGAAGCGACCGAGTTTCTACAAGATGTACAGAAGGAGTATATAAGAATCGTCCAAAAACAAACATATGAAAAATTAATGGCACGAGCAAAAGCAGAGGGATTAGTACTAGAACAAGAAAGTACAAATGAGGATGATTCCATTGTGTTGACTTTTCAGGTAAAGGAGTCGTTAAAGATTGAGTAAAAAAATCAAATTTGAAATAACACCAACAGGTGAGATTCGAGTAAAAACACTCGGAATGAAGGGTGAAGAATGTTTAAGCTATGTTGAATTAATGGAAAGATTAGCTGATGCAACCTCGATAGATTCGGATTTTACAGAAGAGTACTATGAGACTAATATAATTCAAGAGCAACAAATTCGGCAGCATAGTAACTTGAAAGGGGAGTAGAAGGAGATGGATCCAATTACCCCTTTTGGGCGGAAATGGGAATATCGACACTCCTTGTGGCTTAATTGGTTATTTGGCCCATTTTTACTAACAGGATTTATAAGTTTTCTCTATATCGGAATTCGTACGAAGAAAAATAAGTGGATTATTGCAGGTGTTATTTACTTTATTGTAATGGCCCAATACTTTTTTTACTTTGGAAACTATGACAGTGATTCGACTTTTTTTAATTTATCAATTCTGTTGGTATGTGCGGGGTGGGTTGCTGCCTGGGTGCATGCCTTTCAAGCACGGAGAGAATACCTACGGATTATAGCACTCCAAGTCATTAATGATCCTTTACGTCATACACCGCCATATATAGTGAACACAACCTATCCGTTTCCAGGTGCGAAAGAACCATTTGAAAACATAAAACACGTGAAAAAGCAGAAGACCTCTACTTCAGTTACGGAACAAAAAGAACCATTTGTTATTAATATTAATGGTGCTAGTATGCAAGAAATTGCGTCCCATCCTTATATCGGGAATATACTTGCAAGGCAGATAGTACAAGTTCGTGATAAGGTTGGGGAATTCAAATCATTTGCACACTTAGTCGAAGAAACGAATATGAAGCCGCATATTATCGCAAAAGCGAAGCCATATATTCAGTTTAGTGAGGAACTACAAACAACTCCAAGCAATTGGGAAGATAAAGAGAAAAAACCATCAGGCTCAACTGTGAAAAAAGAGCCTACCTCAGGAAGGATTGTCGATTACTAATGGAAGTTAATTTACATCGTTATTTACCATTTACTACTTCCGAAGGCCCTGGAAAAAGGGCGTGTGTATGGGTACAAGGCTGCCCCATCCATTGTAAAGGCTGTGGTGTTCCATGGACCTGGAATCCGAGAAAGGGAACACCTACATCTATAGAATTTCTATGGGAAGAGATTTTGAAAAGTAAGCAGGAGCATGATATTGAAGGAATCACCTTTTTAGGTGGTGAACCGTTTGAACAAGCTGAGGCCTTAGCTATTTTAGCAAAAAGAGCACAGAAGATTGGTCTTACTGTCATGACCTTTAGTGGCTACTATAAAGAGCAGCTAGCTGAATTAAATAAGCCAGGTTGGGAAGCGCTATTGGCTGCAACGGACCTGTTTATAGACGGCCCTTATGAGATGGATAAGCCAGATAAGGAACGACCTTGGATCGGGTCCACCAATCAACGGATGCATTTTTTAACAGATCGCTATCAATCTATTAAAGAAGATATTAATGCAATACCAAACCGATTAGAAGTTTATATAAATAGTGACGGCACAATCGAGGCTAATGGTATGGTCCCATCAGATACTTGGAAACGCATATTAAAAGATTTGTAACGTGGATATATAATCTTCTTATTCCAGGAGAAATCATAAAAAAATACACCTGTAAGCGATATATAAATTCTCTCCATAAGTATACAGATTATCTGTTTATCTTAAGGAGAGCATTTGCCGTGGGATAGGGCACGTGGAGAAAGTATCCGGCGCGCCTGGTCCCATGAAAGAGACAAACGGGCGCATCTAAATCAGAAAAGGTCACAAGGTTCCCGTGAAAGGTAGCATCTACCGCGCACCCGGTCCCATGAAAAAGAAAAACGGGCGCATCAAATCCGGAAAAGGACAAAAGGTTCCCAGGAAAGGTAGCATCTACCGCGTGCCCGATCACATGAAAAAGAAAAACGGACACATCAACCCAAAAAAAGTCCCAAGCCCCCAGCAAAAGGAGCATCTCCCCCAATCCCATGTACATCTAACAACAAACCAAATAAGCTTACAGTTGTGTTCTTCTTCTTTTTCCAGATGTTTTCCACATAATTTGATTCAATACCTCTGAGAACATAAGTCCCATGGCTATGCCACCTGCAAGTAGCATGACCTTTGTTGAATATTGAAATGCATTATAGTAATCGTTCTGGACAAAGCTTCGCATGGCGTTATATGCCATTCCACCCGGAACGAGTGGAATAATGCCAGAAACGTTAAATATAATAATTGGTGTTTTGTACATTTTGGCAAACATTCGGCTAATGACAGCGACTAGCATGGCACCTAGAATTGTTGCTGCTACTGGGTCCATTCCATAGTCAACTAATACATAATAGACGATCCATCCGGCCATTCCATTAAGTCCGCATTGTATTAATACTTTCTTTGGTGCATTAAATAAAATGCCAAATCCTAGCGATGCTACAAAGCTTGTCGCTAGCTGGGCAAGAATTCCCATATCATAACCTCCGATACCCATTGAGACATGAATTCTATTCTAAACCAAACCCCACTGAAACTGCAATCGTCTATCTAAAATAGGTTTAAACACTGACTAGAGAATTGGTCCTCTCATAAGGACACCCCCCAGATGCTAAATAAATGCTAATATAACAGCGATTCCGGCACCAATGGCAAAGGCGGTTAGTAGTGCTTCCACACCTTTTGATAAACCAGCGACCAGATGCCCTGCTAACAGATCACGTACTGCATTGGTAATGTGTAATCCAGGAACGAGCGGCATGACGGCACCAATAATAATTTTATCAAGCTCTACTCCGATTCCAGTTTGAATGAAAAGGGCGGCTAGTAGCCCAATCATAAAGGAAGCAACAAATTCAGAGATAAAGCGAATTTCTACCAGTTTATCAAACCAAAGAAATCCAATAAAACCGATTCCCCCTGCAAGGAATGAAGGGATAAAGTCTGCCCACAGACCTCCGAACATGATGGTAAAGCTGCCACTTGCAAGGGCAGCAATTAGCACCATGATTGGATTGGAATATAAGGACTTTTTCCCCTCTAGCTGTTGTAGTTCTTTTAATGCTGCTTGTAAATTTAATTCACCAGAAGCGATTTTTCTTGAGACACTATTCACTTCCGCAATTTTATTCAAATCCGTTGTTCGCTTTTCTATCCGCATCATATTGGCAGGCTTTGCTATATCGATGGAAAAATTAATTGCAGTTGGCGTTGCATAACTCTGTGAATTATCTAGACCAAATGCCCGTGCAATCCGATTCATCGTATCCTCCACACGATACGTCTCCGCACTACTTTCCAACATAATTTTTCCAGCAAGCATACAAACTTCGGTGATTCTCTCCTGCTTATTCAAAAATAATCATCTCCGTACAAAAATTCTCTCCCTATTATAGTAGGGATTCGGTTGGGATGGAAGGGATATTTCAATAAAATTGTTTGGTAATAGGCGGGATTTGAAAGTATGACGGTCCCTTGGAGAATGGTTACCGTTCTCACCACTAACATCAAAAGAAAAAACCTTCCGAACTAAGGAAGGCTTTCAGGCTTGCGGTAAGATTAAAAACAAACCAACTAACGCTATTAATGGAATGGCATTTGCCAGGGCGATTCCGATTAGGGAGAACGTCATGACAGTTTGCTTCGCATTTTCTGGAACGCCCACGAAGCGTTGAAGGAAAATGAATAATGGTGAAAATACTAGAGCGAAAATAACGATGATTCCAGGAATATATAGTTCTTCTATAGAGGCAGCAGGCGTCAAGTCCATCAAGCCAAAGATGACCAAAATCATGGGGATAACTTCTGCAATAGCGACACCGATGAAGAACTTCGTATGGATGGCTGCAGTATTTTCAGGGTTTTCTTTGAGTTTTTCGATGTTAATTTTAAAGACTAGTAGAATAGAAACACATGCAAGGATTGCTGCAATCGCGAACAGGTAAGCACTACTCATTTTAAATCACCTTCATTTCAGAATCTTTTTTCTTTGTATCATGGGTATCATAGCATAGGTTTTACTAGTGCTCAACCGAAAGTTAAAGCCAATCTGGTATTTAAGAATAAAACTATTGTCGAATTAGAATTCTCTGATGAATATTACTTAGTATCCATCGCACATTTTCTAGATTATTTAGCCTATTTTTGATCGCACTTAATTGTAAAAACATGCAGAATATTGTAGATTCATCTAAATATACAGTTATATTTAACTAAGACTTTAGTAACTTGTCCAAGTTTTTGGAATTCTCTATTATTAGAGGTACTAAGTTTTTAGGCTACTAGATTTAGTAGGGGGGGCTAAAGACTTAAGTCAAAACTTTTTAGAGGAGGAAGAAAATGCTTAAGAGAATTTCGGTATTATCTTTAATATTTCTTTTAGCGTTTAGTACGGTTACCTTTGCAGCACCGGGTGACATTGTCGTTGATCGTAACCTTGAAAAGAGTGATCTTTCCAAGGAATTAGCAGAGACAATCGATCCTAACGAAATCGTTCGTGTCACGGTTGAAATAGACGGTGAGGCACCGATTGAAAAAGCTACAAAACAAGGAAAAAAGTTTGGTGACTTAAGTGTAGCTGAGAAGAAGAAACTTCTAAATGAAGCGAAAGAAAAGAAAAATAAAGCCAAAAAGGCAATGAAGGATAAGAAAATCAATGCAAAGGTCCTTCATGAATTTGATACTGTGGTGAATGGCTTTAGTGCTGAAGTGAAATACAGTGACATGGAGGAATTAGAAAAACTTCCTAATGTAAAAAGTGTTGTCATTTCAACTAAGTATGAGCGACCAATTGATGAACCGAATATGGCCAATAGTAAGGAATTAGTACAAGCACAGCAAGCTTGGCGTGACTATGGTTTTAAAGGAGAGGGTATGGTTATCGGGGTAATTGACTCTGGTGTTGATCATACTCACCAAGATATGGTGCTTTCAGAAGGTGTTTCTGTAGCCTTATCTGAAGAAGATGTAAATCAAAAGATACAATCAGAAGGTTTACCTGGTCAATATTACACAGAAAAGGTTCCTTATGGATACAACTATATGGATCAAAACCATAATTACACAGATAATTATCCTGGTGCATCCTCACATGGTATGCATGTAGCTGGTACTGTTGGTGCAAATGGTGAGGCTAATGGCGGGATTGACGGAATTGCTCCAGATGCACAAATTTTAAACTTTAAAGTATTTGGGAACGACCCAGGTATGCAATATACGTATGGAGATATTTACATAGCGGCCATTGATGATGGGATTAAATTAGGCGCAGATGTACTAAATATGAGCTTAGGATCAGCATCTGGCTTTGTAGATAGTCAAAATCCGGAGCAATTAGCTGTTACACGAGCAGTGGAAAATGGTATTGTCATGTCTATTTCTGCTGGAAACTCTGCATTGTTTGCTGATGGGTTCTTCTATCCATATGCATCTAATCCAGATTATGGAGTTAGTGGTTCTCCAGGCTTAGCATATGATTCGTTGCAGGTTGCGTCGTTTGAAAATAGTTTCATGACAATTGATGCATTACAATTTGCAATTGAAGGTGGAGAAAGTGGCGTTGCGGCATATATGTCTTCAAGCCAAACAGATCCAGTAGTAGGCAATACGTATGAACTGGTAGAAGCAGGTCTTGGTCACCCAGAAGATTATGAAGGGAAAGATCTGGAAGGGAAATATGCGCTCGTTCAGCGTGGAGAGATAGACTTTGTAACGAAAGCATTAAATGCACAAGAAGCAGGAGCATCAGGTGTTATTGTATATAATAATACAGATGGCATGGTAAATATGGCAACTGATCCTACAATAGTGATTCCACAGGTATTCTTATCGAAGGCAGATGGTGACAAACTAAGAGACGCACTATTAAATGGACAAACTGCAAGTGTTACCTTTACTGGGGAACAGACATCTGTACCAAATGCAGAAGCGGGACAAATGAGTGAATTCTCATCTTGGGGATTAACACCGAACCTTGATTTCAAACCAGAAATTACAGCACCAGGTGGACAAATTTACTCTACATTAAATAATGGTGAATATGGTGTGAAATCAGGTACATCTATGGCAGCTCCACATGTCTCTGGTGGTAGTGCTTTAGTATTGGAACGTGTAGATAATGAATTTGGATTTGAGGGTAGAAATAGAGTTGAACTAGCTAAGAACATTTTAATGAATACATCTACTCCTGTAGAGTTTGATGGGGCATTCGTATCGCCGCGTCGTCAAGGTGCCGGCTTAATGCAACTTCACTCAGCACTTTCAACTCCTGTAGTAGTGACAAATGCTGAAACAGGTGAAGCAAAAGTTGCATTGAAAGAAATAGCTGATAACCAAGTTAAATTCGAATTAACAGCAGAAAACTATTCGGATGAAGCGGTAAGCTATGAGGTACGTGCAAATGCACAAACTGATACACCAGTAAGTGCTTCTGGATTTATGGTTACAGCACCGAATTTATTGGGTGCCCTTGATTTAGGTGCAGTTACAACGGTTAATGGGGAAGCAAGTAGTACAGTGGAGGTCCCGGCGAATGGTACAACCACATTTGAAGTAGCGGTTGATGTTAGCGAGTGGGATGAAGATTTGCAATCCATCTTTACTAGTGGTTATTGGTTAGAAGGATTTGTTACGTTAACAGATCCAACTGATACTAATCCAGAACTAACGGTACCTTATGTAGGATTCAAAGGTGCGTGGGATGAAGCACCAATCTTTGATGCTCCATTATGGGATCCAATGTCATATTATGAAATGACTGGAGTAGTAACAACAGTTAATCAAGGATCATATGACTACTTAGGTCAAGACGCTACTAATCTAGCATTTTCACCAAATGGTAATGGTGTACGAGATGATGTAGGTCTAATCCTATCATTCTTAAGAAATGCGAAGGAAGTTAGCTTCAATGTTCTAGATAAGGATGGTAATCTTGTAGAAACAATTTACACCGAATCGAATATACGTAAAGATTACTATGATTCTGGTCGAGCATCCTATTATAAGGTTTCTTCTGATTGGATGTGGGATGGAACGATTGATGGAAACGTAGCACCAGATGGTCAATACTACTTACAAGCAGTTGGAGTTATTGACTATGAAGGAGCTAGAGAACAATCTATTGAAATTCCAGTATTATTAGACACACAGGCACCAACCGTAACATCTGATATCCGACGCGGTAAGCGTGAAGCGCTAATCATGGTAGAAGATGGACAAGGAAGTGGAGTCAGTGAGTTTGAAATCAAGGTAAATGGAGAACCTATTGAAATTCTTGAAGGGGAAACACAACAACTCATTACAGATCTTCATCCAAGCTCAGTAGTAGAAGTAACGGTTACTGATAATGCGGGTAACACTACTTATGAAAGAGTGATGGGACCACAAGGGAAGGCAAAAGGTAAAGTGAAGGTCTTACAATAAACGTACAAAAAAACATACTGAGACTAGTGGGTAAGGTCATCGACGGTTGACTTTGCCCACTATTTTTCTTTTTAGTTTTATGCGCTAACTTTCATGTTCAGTTTATCCTATGTTAGAAATAGTTTTGCCCCAGCCTATTCTTCAAACGGGAACCTTCCGAAATGTAGCGCAAACTATCATTAATTTCATTACTCTTCATTTAATCTGTACCAGTCTGTTTAATTCCAAATTTTACTTCAATTTACACACTCTTCACAAACTCTCCATATACACTTAATAGTCTATTTCTATACTTGTAGTAACAAGGAAATCGTAGACTGAGGGGGAAGTTTAATGACGATTCGAGGTATTGCTCACCGAGGTTATCCTGTGAACTACCCAGAAAATACACTATCGTCTTTTCAAGCCGCGATTGATTTAGGATTTTCTCATATGGAATTAGATGTTCATATGAGTAAGGATGGTATTCCTGTTGTCATGCATGATCATACGATTGACAGGATGACGAACGGAACTGGAGAGATTCGTCAATATACACTAGAGGAATTAAAGCAATTTACAATTCATTCTGAAGAAAAAATCCCGACTTTAGAAGAAGTGTTGGCCATAGCTAAAGATCGGATTATCGTTTCAATCGAATTAAAGAAGCCAAAACTATATCCCGGTATTGAACAGAAAATATATGACATAATCATGAAATTCGAGATGGAAGATCAAGTGTATGTTATCTCCTTTAATCATGATTCCTTATTAAAGCTACGTGCGATATCAGATGAAATACACTTAGGCCCTTTAGTAAATAAAGTTCGTCCATCCCATTTTAGACTCATTAAGAAGATGAATGCTCGGTACTTTGCTGTGAATTGTAAGGCGATTAAAGAAAAGCACATCAAAAAGTGTGAAAGCATGGGAGTTCAATTAGTGGTCTGGACGGTAAATACTATAGAACAAATGAAGAGCTTTAAAGCGTACCCATCAATTTTAATTACTACAGATGAATTGGAAAGGTATAAGGCCTTATCTTTAGGGTAGAAGGGGAAGGTGTTTTAGAAAATGAAACGTAAATCTTATTTGAAAAGGTTAGTTTACTTCATGTTTTTTCCAGTTTTGATTTTGCTAATACTGAAGAGTTTTCGGAGAGAACAGTATGTCAGAATTTGAAAGGAGCCTCCCTAGGATTATTCCATCGGGAGGTTCCTTATGTTGTCTTTATCATAGTGTAAATAGAAAATCTCCAGCGAGAATTAATTTGCCAGAGTATCGTTACTTCGATATAATTCTACATAGTAAATGATGAAATGTAATGGGAGAATACTATGTTCAATTATATAGATTTAGCAATTGCCTTTATCATAGCTTTGCTATCCACCTTCTTATTAACTTTTGTAGTGAATAAGTTTGCGGTAAAAATTGGTGCGGTGGATTTACCGAATGACAGGAAAATCCACAAAAAGATAACTCCGAGACTGGGAGGCTTAGCGATATTTTTGGGGGCCTTTCTTGGAGCTTTATATCTACAGCCACAGGACCAACATTTAATTGAAATATTATGTGGTGCAATTGTAATTGTTATTACAGGTGCATTGGATGATCGGTTTACCCTTCGTCCAATACCTAAGCTAACTGGTCAATTGATTGCTACTTCGTTCTTAGTATCTAGTGGTTTAATAATAGACAAAGTTACTCTTCCGTTTATAGGACAAGTCGAATTAGGTTTTATGAGTGTATTAGTAACTGTTATTTGGGTAGTAGGAATAACGAATGCCATTAACTTAATTGATGGTCTGGATGGATTAGCTACTGGTGTTACGACAATCGCATTAATAAGTTTATTTGTTATGGGAATTATTGATGGACGTCTAATTGTAGTCTACCTGTGTATTGCGTTAATAGGTGCAAACCTTGGATTTCTATATCATAATTTCTATCCGGCTAAGATTTATATGGGTGATACAGGATCTAATTTACTAGGATATATGATTGCAGTTATTTCAATTCTTGGGCTGTTTAAGAACATTGCTTTATTTAGCTTTGTTATACCGATTATTGTATTGGCTGTACCAATATTCGATACACTATTTGCTATTGTAAGGAGAATGTTAAACAAGCAAAGTATTTTGAAGGCTGATAATAAGCATATTCATTACCAATTGCTTGCTGCTGGTTATAGTCATCGTAAAACAGTATTAATCTTATACGGAATCAGTGCTATCTTCGGTACGTTGGCCGTGATTTTTAATGAAGTTTCTATAACAATGAATCTTGTTGTTATAATTATATTGCTATTCTTGCTACATATTTTAGCGGAATTGGCTGGACTTGTTTTTGGTGGGAAGCGTCCTGTACTAGATACAATTGTTAAATTGTTTAAAAGAAAAGTACCAAACCAAGAGCAATAGTGGATTTTAATACATCTAAAGTATTCGATTTAATTAGTATGTATTATACTATTCCTAAAAGGTTGCTTTATCATGGTTGTATAAAGTTGACCCTAAAAGTTAGACAAACAGTCTGACTTTTAGGGTTTTATACTAGAATAAGGAACTTCAAAATGAGAAATATTTCAGGATGGGAACTAAATCGTGTTATATTTACCAATCTTCTTTTATAAAGAGTGAATAAGATTGAAAGAATGGAATGGGGCTAGTTAAATATTTCTTCACTTAACCAGGATGCACCTTAATACTAATGTGTATATACGAGTAATTTTTTTATAATTATAATTTTTCCTTCTGATTTTATATTATTTATATTATACTAGTCTTTAGAGGTGAAGAAGGAGACATGCCACTAAATTACACAAATTCAATACCACTTCATATTCAATTGAAACATGAGATAGAAGAGAAAATTTTTAACGGCGAATATATTGGCAAAATTCCTAGTGAACGGGAACTAATGGACGAATATTATGTTAGTAGAAGTACTGTTAGAGAAGGGATTGCTCAGCTTGTAAGAGAAGGGGTTCTTGAAAAGCGACCTGGTAGAGGTACGTTTGTTAAATTAAGACCTATTAATGATTGGCTTGGAAATTTAAGTAGCACTTCAGAAATCATTGAAAGAATGGGTATGACTCCTGGTGCTAAATTAATTGAGCATAATATTATTGAGCTTAGTGATAGTTTACATGAACTGACGGGTTTAAAGGATGCATATTATTTCAAAAGAATCCGGTATGCTAATAATATTCCTATTGGAATAGAAAAACATTATTATCCAGTTAATATCGGGCAGGAACTTATCAAGTTTGATTTGAATAAAGAAGCGTTTTATGAGTTGTTGGAACATAAAATAGGCATCAAGCCTTATGCGGCGGAACAAATTATTAAGTCTAATAAAGTTTCTATGGAGGATGCTAGGTTACTTGGAGTATCCCCAACACTGAGTATGCTTAATGCAGAGCGTAAAATTACTGACATTGATAATAACTTTGTTGAGTTTGAAAATGCCTTTTATCGCTCAGATATGTATTCGTTTAAAATAAATCTATCTAGGAAAAGCAATTAGCTAGTCCAAGATAGATTTATTTGTATCAGCTGTAAACTAATCTATTTGGCTTTCACCATATACTAAATTACCGTTTAGGAAAGTAGCTTTTACATTAATATCCTTAATATCTTCTTTGTCTATACTTAAAGGATCTGCATCAAGAACAGCAAAGTCTGCTAACTTTCCAACTTCAATACTTCCGGTATTTTCTTCATCAAAATTTAATATAGCGCCATATATGGTCATCGATTTTAATGCAGTTATTATATCAATTTGTTGATTTGGCCCCAAGACTCTATTAGACGAAGTTAACCTATTAACAGCTGCCCATACCGAGAACAATGGAGAAATTGGTGTGATTGGACAGTCTGAATGTAATGTGAATAGTAAATTATTACGGATAGCATCTGCTAAAGGACTTATTCGTCTTGCCCTTTCAGGTCCCAAAAACAACTCCTCATGTCTATCCCCCCAATAATATACATGATTAATAAAGAAAGAACCTGCAACTTCTAAGCTTGACATTTTTTCTAAGTCATCTAAAGTAGCTGTCTGTACGTGTTCAATGCGATGCTGGTGTCTCTTCCTAGGGAATTTGGAGATTGCATTTTCATAAGCTTGTAGGATAGATTCAATGGCACGGTCTCCGTTCCCATGAATAGCTATGCGAAAGCCCTTTTGATGCAATTGTATTATCTCTTCTTGAAAATCCTCTTGTGGATGGATTAGATTACCTAGTAAAGCTTTATTATTATGGTAAGGCTTCCGAAGCGCACCTGTTAGTCCTTGAATTGAACCGTCCTGAAACATTTTGATACTATCCAATTTTACTAATCCATTAGATTTAGCCATAAGCTCATTATTTAATTGTTCGGGTGAATAACCTTCAAAAGGAGCTCCTTCACGCAGTAACGTATGCATAATCATAAGCCTTGTTCGCATTGGATTCTCTCCAGTCTTTGCTGCTAACAGATGTACATTTAAATCGTCTACATTACTTACCATTGCATCTGTATTTGTGGTTATTCCTTGGCTTAAGTATTCTTTAGCTGCATGTTTAAGATGGTCTAATGATTCAGTTACGGACTTTTTAGGTAGGATGGAAGTTATAGGGTCCATTGCACCATTTTCATATAGCACCCCATTCACTAAACCATTTTCATACCTGCCGTAATGTCCACCAGATGGATCTTCCACATCTTCAGCTATACTAGCTAATCTTAGTGCCAAAGAATTGACATAAGCTAGATGTCCAGAAATATGTGTTATTATAACAGGGTTATCTGGTGCAACTCTATCTAACTCGTGTCTAAGGATATGTCGCTTCTCAGAAATCATAGTATCATCAAATCCGTAACCTTGAATCCATTCACCGTTAATAGTATCTGCTGCTGCCTTTTCAATTTTGTTTAGAATGTCATAAATTGAATGGTTTGGTGGTGTACTACAATTAACTTGGGAACGCATTAAAGCATACATTAATATATGATTATGGGTATCAATAAATCCTGGAATTAACGTATCCCCTTTTAAATCTATCACCGTAGTTCTTTCATTTATCTTGATATCTCCTTTTGACGGTTCTGGAGTATCCCAAATACCTACGATTTTCCCTTCTGATATCGCCACTGACCCAGCAACCCGGTTATTGCTATCTAACGTTAGCACATTAGCATTTTTAATAATTAGTGTAGCATCCATTTTTTACATATCTCCTTTTCTTGCAGTTAACTTATTTTTAAGTCTGAGTTTAAGTCCTCTTCTTTTACTTCTTTCATGGAATAGAAGTAGGCTGTTACATGTTCATCCTTGGAATGTTTAGTTAATAGGCTGACTATTACTAGGATTACGATAGAAGATGTAAGGCCTGGTATGATCATATGTAAACCGAATGGATTATTAAATATACTCCAAATTACAGCTACAAGTAAGGAGCCAATTACGCTAGAAATAACACCTGCTTTTGTAGCTCGTTTCCAAAACATTGCTGCCAGAACAGGCATTACCATCGTAATAGCTGATAAGGATAAAGCAAAGGAGTAAATTTCGATTACATCGGTAATTAATAAAGCGACTAATAGCCCAAGTACTGCCATTCCAGCTACAGACAATCTAGAGACTTTAAGTACTTTCTGCGTGTCTGCTTTAGGGTTAATCCATCCTTGATAAATATCTTTAGAAATGTTCAAGGCACCACTTAAAAGGAAGGATGTAGCCCCTGTTAATACAGCAGCAAACAAGGAAACCATAAAGATACCACCAATTTCAGGAGGGAATACCTCTGTGAGAAATGCGGTATAAACTAGGTCAGGGGCAGTATTATCCGGTAGTGATTGGCGAGCAATAACCCCAATTCCTATAGAGAATATCGCAATAAAGAAAGTTATGATGAAACCAATAGAAATAGCTTTCTTTGCAACTTTTTCAGTTTTGGCTGCAGAAATTCGTTGCCAGGTTGTTTGCCAAACTAAATAGAAGGGGCCAAATATTATTAAGTAATTAATTAGCTCCGTTGTGCCCATACTAAATAAATCGAAATATTGTTTTGGTGTGTTTTGTAC
This sequence comes from Ornithinibacillus liuyingii, assembly GCF_055550225.1. Taxonomy (NCBI): domain Bacteria; kingdom Bacillati; phylum Bacillota; class Bacilli; order Caryophanales; family Bacillaceae; genus Ornithinibacillus; species Ornithinibacillus liuyingii. The sequence goes on from NZ_JBPWOS010000009.1 coordinate 99,510, forward strand.
GACAACATCGATTCCTCCGACATAATGAAGCCCCATTAGAAACATGATAATAAGACCTACGAGAATTAAGATTGACTGGACAGCATCTGTCCATGCAACACTGGGTAGGCCACCCATTAAAGTGAATGCGACAGAAATAACAAAACCTAGGAGCATTGCGTTTGTAAGAGAAATATCAATGATTGAGCTTAGAATAGCACCCATGCCCACAATTTGCATACCAAAAGTTGGTGTCATATATAAAATACTAATAATTAATGATGGGATAATTCCTGACGCTCTACCATACCTTCTTACAAATAAGTCTGGTAAAGTATATAGTTTAAGCTTACGTATAGTTGAACCAAGTACGAACACTAATAGTATCGAAAAAAGAGCAACTGGAAAATTGGTTAAAAACCACCCCATACCGATCTCAAATCCCTTACCAGCGCTTCCAATTACTGCTGCAGAACCTAAGGATGTTGCGATAATACTTCCACAAATCGGGAAAAATCCTAAACTGAAATTAGCCATGGTATAATCATCCGCAGTTTTAATTTTTCGTGAATAATATATTCCAACTGCAGTAATGAGCACAATAAATGTTATAACCCAAAATAAGTACCAATTCATATCGTAACGCACCTTTCTATAAGTAGTTTTCAGTACCCATATTTCAAAATTCTAAAGTAAAAGTATATTTTCGTGAAGGTTATCGGGATGTTCGAACTGGCTGAACTGGTACGGACGTTCGGACAACATTGTCCCAATTCAGATCATAAATTAACATATATATTGAAGTATTATCGATATTTAAAGGAGAATGTTCATGAAAGAAAGAACGACGTTAGATAAATCCCTTAAGCCCCATTGGGTTTGGGCAATAGCATTAGGATCAGCGATAGGATGGGGAGCTTTCGTTCAACCTGTAAACTGGATGTCTACAGCCGGTCCCTTAGGTGTAATATTAGGTTTTGCTATTGGTGGACTATTAATGATTTTAATTGCTGTCAGTTATGGATTTTTAATTAAATCTTTTCCGGTATCTGGAGGGGAATTTGCATATGCATATGTTAGTTTAGGAAGGACTCATGCATTCATTAGTGGATGGTTTTTAACGCTAGGGTATATATGTATTGTTGCATTAAATGCATCTGCTCTTGCTTTAATGTTTAAGTTTGTTTTTCCAAAGTTTATTCAAAATATGCAGTTATATGAAGTTGCTGGATGGGATGTATATTTTACAGAAATAATTGTTGCAACAGTAGCGTTAGCCTTATTTGGTTATTTTAATGTAAAAAACACTTCATTTTCTGGTAGGTTACAATTTATTTTCTGTTGCGTTATGATATTAGCCATTGTAACACTTACTTTCTTAGTCGGTTCCCAGCCTGGAGTGGGATTTGCTAATATCGAACCGTTGTTTCCAACAGGTACAACAGCTTTTGCTGCTATAATCTCTATTGTAGCAATTGCACCTTGGGCATACGTAGGATTTGACAATGTTCCTCAAGCTGCCGAGGAATTTAACTTTTCTACTAAAAAGGCATTCGGCCTAATTGTATTTGCAATTATTGCCGCAGCGATATTGTATAGCTTAATGATCATCGCAACTTCGATGGCTGCACCTTGGACAGATTTAGTAGATGCAGGACATATATGGGGTACAGGAGCTGCAATTCAAGATATATTAGGTACTACAGGATTGTTAATATTAGTAGTTGCACTTTCAATGGGAATATTCACAGGTCTAAATGGGTTTATCCTATCATCTAGTCGTCTATTATTTGCAATGGCCCGTGCGAAGTTTATTCCAGAGGCATTTGCAAAAGTGCATCCTAAATATAAAACGCCGTACTGGGGGATTATATTTACGGTTATAATTGCTTTATTTGCACCTTGGTTTGGTAGAGAGGCATTATTATGGGTAGTTGATATGTCATCGGTAGGCGTAACCATCGCATACTTCTATTCCTGCTATGCTGCATTTACGTTTATTAGAAAAAGTAAAGCAAAGTCAACTTGGAAAGTAACGGTGTCAATCTTAGGAATGGCAGCTAGTATTACATTCTTAGTATTATTATTGTTCCCTGGTTCACCAGCATTTTTGGGAATTGAGTCAAGAATCGCATTGATTGCTTGGATTGTACTAGGTTTAATCTTCTACTTGATAAAGAGGAAAGATATAAATAATATTCCAGAAGAAGAACTTAATTACTTAATTTTGGGAAATAAAGAAATAAAGCCTTTAAAAGAGTAAAAATATTATAAGTCCCCCAAGGGTTAGTGTGAAAAAATCTAACTCTTGGGTTTTTTTATGACAAAATAGGATTTCGTCATTAATTAAAGGTATGAATAGCTACTTGGATCGTACGATTGAATAGGCGATGGCGAATGACTCTCAGAAATGAACAGCACTCTAATACTGGAGTATCAAGCTAACAATAAAGAAAATTTTATAAGTAAAAAATATTTGGGGGTGTTTTTAGTTGAGAGAGGGATTATTATATCTATTATTGTCACAAGGAATGGATAGGAGCAAATATGACTGGAATGATTCAGTTTAATTACTGTTCAAACCAGTCATGATGCTACTTATAATTAATATGGAATGGGAAGGGAAAAATTACTTTTTTATAAGCTCCAATATTGATAGCCTCTTGCTTGCCAATCTTTTCGATCTAACACACTTTTTATATCTACTAATACCTTTTTATCATTTCGGTATAACTTCTCTAGATTATCTAGATTGTAAATTTCTTGATATATTTTATGTGGAACTGCTAATACAACACAATCTAAATTATTGAGCTCATCTTCATTTACCAGTTTAATATTATATTCTTCGTAAACGTCATTAGCCTCTGCGATTGGGTCATGTACAAGCACATTTACACCATATTCTTTTAATTCTTCAATGATATCAATAACCTTAGTATTACGGACATCACCAACATTTTCCTTGAAGGTTAATCCTAATATAGCTACTCTTGCACCATCAATATCTTGTTTTGCTTTTATCATTTGTTTGATAACATTACTAGCAACATATTTCCCCATATCATCGTTGATTTTTCTCCCTGACAGGATTATTTGGGAATGATACCCGAGTTGCTCCGCCTTATAGGTGAAATAATATGGGTCAACTCCGATACAGTGTCCACCAACTAATCCAGGAGTGAATTTAAGGAAGTTCCACTTTGTTCCTGCCGCCTCTAATACAGCTTTAGTATTAATACCCATTTTATTGAAGACCATAGATAACTCATTCATAAAAGCAATGTTAATATCTCGTTGAGAGTTTTCTATTACTTTTGCTGCTTCTGCAACTTTAATTGATTCCGCTTCATGAACACCTGCTTCAATAATGGAGCTGTATACATTAGAAATTTCTTGAAGCGCCTCATCATCAGATCCGGAAACGATCTTAATAATTTTAGTCAATGTATTGACTTTGTCTCCGGGATTAATTCTTTCAGGGGAATACCCAACTTTAAAATCAGTTCCATATTTTAGTCCAGATACTTCCTCTAAAATCGGAATGCAAATCTCTTCAGTCGTACCAGGATATACCGTAGATTCATAAACAACAATAGAACCTTTTGTAAGATTCCTTCCAACCGTTTCACTGGCACCGATAACTGGATCCAAATTTGGTGTTTTATCAATGTTTATCGGAGTTGGAACTGCGACGATATGAAATTTACAATGCTTTAACTCCTCTTCTTCACTTGTGAATTTCATAGTGGTGTTTTGGAGTGCTTCATTTCCCACTTCATCTGTAACATCTATGCCACTTAAGTATTTATCAAGCTTTGCTCGATTAACATCAAATCCAACGACATCATATTTTTTGGCAAATTCAACTGCGAGTGGAAGTCCTACGTAACCTAATCCTATTACAGAGATTTTTTCTTCTTTTGTTATTATTTTTTCATATAAACTCATTATTTAGCCTACCTTTTTTAGTTTATATAGTAATTCAACTTTATCTTGACCTGTCTAGCAATTAATATTATACATTGTTTATTAGCTGAATGCATTTCTTTATACCTTAATAAAATTGGACGTGTAAAAAGCTTATGATAAACTTATACATATCCATTGTAACATTAGTAGAGGAGATATGATGATGAAGGTTAAAAAGGCGATTATTCCTGCAGCAGGTTTAGGCACGCGTTTTCTACCTGCTACAAAAGCACAACCAAAGGAAATGCTCCCCATTGTAGATAAACCAACGATACAATATATAGTCGAAGAGGCAGTAGCTTCTGGTATAGAAGATATTATCATTATCTCTGGTAGAGGAAAAAGAGCAATAGAAGATCATTTTGATATTTCCTATGAATTAGAAGAAAAACTTGCAAGTAAAGGGGATGAAGAGACCTTAAAAATGGTACGTGATATCTCCAACCTAGCAAACATTCATTATATCCGGCAAAAGGAACCGAAAGGATTAGGACATGCAATTGCTTGTGCTCATACTTTTGTAGGAGATGAGCCCTTTGCGGTATTACTCGGAGATGATATTGTTGAATCGAGTGAACCGGCATTAAGGCAATTAATAAACATCTATAACGAATATCAACTTTCTGTAGTAGGAGTACATGATATTCCAATGCAGGAAGTATCGAAGTATGGCGTTATTAAACCATTACAAGATGTAAGCTATAGTTCAAAGGTTACAGCAATTGAGTCCTTGATTGAGAAACCTAGTATAGAAGAAGCGCCATCTAATTTAGCCATTATGGGTCGGTACGTACTTTCCCCGGCAATATTTCCTATATTAGAGAGTCTTAATCCTGGTAAAAATAATGAAATCCAGTTAACAGATGCACTTGTAAAGTTAAATGAAGTAGAGCAAGTCTTAGCTTATAACTTCGATGGTAGGCGGTTTGATGTTGGAGATAAATTAGGCTTTGTTCAAGCAACCATTGAATTTGCGTTAAATCGACCTGAATTACGTGAGGATGTTAAGCAATTTATGAAAAAGAAGCTTCAATCATTAGAAGATAAGAAGTTGTGAGGAATTTGGCTTCCAAATTCCTTTTTTTAGCAGGAAGGCTTAAAAATCTTCCCCAACAGAATAAGAGAAACTACGATATTTTCTAAAAGGCAAGCGAATCCGAGTTTTTCTAAAGGTTATATTTGGCTAGTCCGGAACTATAATTTATAAATTTTTCATGCTATGGTATAATTCCATGAGTATTTGTTATTAAATAAGCCAAATGATGAAGAAAGGCTGTTAACATTGAAGAAGAAGAAGGTTCTTTTTTTCATTTATCAAATGGGAGCCGGTGGTGCAGCGAGAACGATGCTGAATATCGTTAACCATTTGGATCGAAATAGGTTTACTCCTGTTCTAGTTACATTAAATTATGAAGGTAGCTATGAAAAATATTTAAATGAAGATGTAAAGTTCATTAAATTACATACAAGACGACTTCGTTCGGCAATTATTCCATTGTCTAAGATTATACGAAAAGAAAAAGTCGACCTTGTATTCAGTACGATACCGAATTATAATATTGTAGCAATTTTAGCGAGACTATTATCTTTCACAAAAGCAAAGAATATCGTTAGGGAAGCTGCTTTTTTAGGTGGTTCTCGGTCTGCCAATTTGAAGTTAAGATTCGTTGGACTTCTTTATAAGTTTTCTAGTCGTGTAATCTCACTTTCAAATGGCGTAAAAGAGAATATTATAAAACGGTATAGGGTACCGTCAGAAAAAATAACGGTAATTTATAATCCTGTGGATTTAAAGGTTATTCAACAAAATATTGAGGGTGGACAGATAGAGGAAGAACATCGACATATCTTCAATGGGACAGGAAACGTTATCATTACTGCTGGTAGACTTGTCCCTGATAAGGACCATAAAACACTTCTGAAAGCCTTCTCTATGATACAACAGCAACTAGAGGCAAAACTAGTTATACTAGGAGAAGGAGAACTAGAAGCGCAGTTAAAAAAACAAGCTAAAGAATTAAATATTGAGGATAAGGTGTTCTTTTTAGGGTTTATGACGAATCCGTATATTTATTTTACTCATGCTGACCTATTTGTTCTATCATCATTAAGAGAAGGATTTGGACATGTATTAGCAGAAGCGTTGGCCGCGGGTGTACCGATTGTTTCGACAAAATGTAAACCGGGTGCAGTCGAGGTGCTAGAGGAAGGTAAATACGGTAAATTATGTGAAATCGGTAACCCGAAGGATATGTCAGAAAAAATATATCAAGTTTTAACCTTACAGGATCATGAAAAAGATTACTTGGTTCAAAGAGGCTTAAGTAGAGCTCTTCAGTTTGATGCCCAAGAAATTGTCAAACAGTATGAGGATGTTTTTGTGGATTGCCTGGAAGTAAAACAGAGGTTAGCAAGCAGGAGCTGATGAAATGAATACTCCAAAACGAGTAGTACACCTAACAACGGTGCATCATCCCTATGATCCTAGAATTTTTCATAAGGAATGTATGTCATTATCGCATGCGGGATTTGATGTAACGTTAATTGCACAAGAGGCAGAACAGCCCACTACTAACAAGGGAATAAAGCATATTCCACTAAAGAAATATTCCAATCGGTTAAAACGAATGATTTTTGGTACGTGGGATGCTTATAAAAAATCAAAACAACTAAGTGCAGACGTTTATCATTTTCACGATCCTGAGTTGTTATTAGTAGCATGGCTCTTAAAGAAAAAAAATAATATTGTGATTTATGACATTCATGAAGATTATGTTACCAGTATTATGCAAAAAGATTATATGAGTAAGCCTGTCAGAAAAATAATAGCAAAAACGTATAAGCTAATAGAGGCATTCTTTAGTAGGAAATTCGAACTTTGCTTAGCAGAAAAGTATTATAAAGACCTCTATCCAAGGGGAAAATGTATATTAAACTATCCGACCGTTAATGAGAAAATTGTGAAACATGACCGGAATGATGAAAAACCAGTAAATAAGGTGCTTTACACTGGTAATGTTACACATGTAAGAGGTGCCTTAATTCACGCTAAACTACCGTTAATAGATGAAACAATTTCGGTCCAATTTGTTGGGAAGTGTTCAAGTAGTATAGCTGATGAAATGTATCAGATAGCCAAGGATAAAAAGAATAATTTACTTATAGAAGGTTTAGATCAATTTGTGCAGAAAGAAACGATTGAAGCATACTACATGAATGAAAATTGGTTGGCGGGAGTAGCCTTATTTCCACCTACAGAGCACTATATGAAAAAGGAACTGACGAAGTTTTTTGAGTATATGAGTGCTGGAATTCCGATACTATGCTCGAACTTTCCAGTATGGAAGAAATTTGTCGAGACGTATCAGTGCGGCATTGCCGTTGATCCCTATGATGAAAAAGAAATCGAAAATGCACTCCATTATTTAAAGTCAAACCCGGATAAGGTAAGAGAGATGGGGGAGAATGGGAAGAAGGCAGTGCTTCGTAGTTTAAATTGGAAAGTGGAAGAGGAAAAGCTTGTTTCATGGTACAATGATTTATTAGCGAATAAATAGCTTAATGTTTGAGAAAAGAGGGGAGAAATTGTTAGCAAATGACCCTTTGATTTCTGTTATTACACCAGCGTATAATGCAGAAAGATTTATTGGAGAAACGATTGAATCTGTCCTATGCCAGACTTATTCTAACTGGGAAATGATCATTGTGGACGACTGTTCAACAGATAGGACAGTGGCATATATACAAGAATATGCAAAGAAGGATTCAAGGATAAAGTTAATACAACTAAAAACTAATAGTGGTTCAGCAATTGCGAGGAATACAGCAATGGAGAATGCTAGTGGTCGATATATTGCCTTTTTAGATAGTGACGATCTTTGGTATCCAGAGAAGCTTGAAAGACAACTTCGGTTTATGCAAGAAAAGGATATAGCCTTTTCCTTTACGAAGTATATTCGGATGGAAGAAGACGGAACATTAAAAGATGCTATCTCAAGGGCACCAGAATCAGTTGGATATGAGGATTTATTAAAGCATTGTGTTATTGGTTGTTTAACTGTCATGATAGATCGAGAAAAAACCGGGTATCATGAAATGATTAATATTCGTACGAGGCAAGATTATGCCTATTGGTTAACCCTGACAAAGATGGGGTTTAGGGCATATGGACTGCCAGAGGTACTTGCAAAATATAGAAACGTAGGAAATTCTATTTCTAGTAATAAAGTAAAAGCCGCTAAGCGCCAATGGTATGTTTATCGAAAGATAGAAAAACAGCCACTGATAAAGAGTATTTGGTATTTTATGCACTACACCAGTATCGGAATTCGTAACTTAATTAAGTTTAAAATTTCATAAAACATGTGTATTGCAGGTAAAAAAGGAGTAAATTCCAATGAAATCCTATTTACAGGAATTAGCTAAAAGAAAAGATTTATTATTTTATCTAGTAAAATCAGGACTAAAAGCCGAGCATCGAAATAGCTATCTGGGCTATTTTTGGTGGTTATTGGATCCATTATTGAATGTACTAGTGTATTATTTTGTCGTTGTTATTATTTTGGAACGCGGTGGACCAGATTACCCTACATTCCTAGTTATTGGACTAGTTGTTTGGAGATGGATTAGCTCATCTATTAATGCATCAGCTCGTTCCGTATTACGTTACCGGTCCATCATTAACCAAGTATATTTGCCTAAATCTATTTTCCCTGTGGCCTTTTCTTTGACTCAATTATTTAACTTTGCCTTTGGTCTAGTAGTAATTGCGTTATTCTTAGTATTCTTTGGCTATATACCAGGGTGGGAAATTATATATTTACCAGTATTAATCTTAATCACCTTAGCCTTTTTATTAGCAATAGGGCTGTTCTTAGGGTATTTTACAGTGTTTATTCGTGATATTGATAACTTACTCACGTATGTTACACGTATCTTTTTCTATGCTTCGCCTATTATTTGGGTTGGAAGCCGTTTACCAGAAAACTATAGCTGGGCTGTAGACTATAATCCGATTGCGATCATTATCGAATCCTATCGAGATATATTAATGCGGAACACTAGTCCTGACTTTATTGGTTTAGGGATTATATTCTTTGTATCCATTATAGTCATTATTTTTATGCTTTATTACTTCAGTAAGAACGAACATAAGATTATTAAGGCGTTATAAGAAAATTATCAGATAAAGAGGGTTTTAAATTGGAAAACAAAAAAGATCCTTCCATGATACTAAGTGAAAAAAATAACCTTGTGGTAAAAGCCCGTAATATTGGAGTGTCTTTCGAAACAGGAAGGCAACGTGATGATATAAAGTCGATTTTATTCAGCGCAATAAAAGATAAGGGGAAATCAGAAAGTAAAAAGAAGGTATGGTCATTAAAGGACATTAGCTTTGATGGACATCAAGGAGAAATATTGGGAATTATCGGTTCCAATGGAGCGGGTAAAACAACATTAAGTAAAATTATTGCCGGGATTCTAAAAGAAGACAAAGGTGATATAAACGTTAATGGGAAAGTAACGGCCCTATTCTCCTTCGGTATGGGATTTAATCAAGAGTTAACAGGACGAGAGAATGTTTATTTAAACGGTATGATGCTAGGAATTGAAAAGGAAGTTATCAATCATTATATTGATGACATTCATGAATTCTCTGAAATCGGCGAGTTCCTAGATCAACCAATGAAGTATTACTCTAGCGGAATGCGGGCTAGACTTGGGTTTAGTGTAGCTGCCCATTTAGAACCCGAGGTTTTAATCCTGGATGAAGCCTTAAACACTGGAGATGCACGTTTTAGTAGGAAAGCTGCAGAAAAGATGAAGGAAATTGTAAACAAGGCGAAGCTAGTTATTATTGTGACGCATGGTTTACTATATGCGCAACGCAATTGTGACCGGTTAATGTGGATTGATAATGGTAAAGTGCGAGAAATAGGCGATCCGAAAGAAATCGTCCAAAAGTATCGGGCAACTGTACCACCTAGACCACCTAGGAAGAATAAGAATTTACAATTGAAAAAAACGGAAACGAATATTGAAGATAATATCGTTATAAAGGCTGAAAATGTAGGAATATCATATCAATTAAGCTCCAATGAATTTTGGGCTCTAAAAGATGTTAATTTTGAAGTAAGAGAAGGCGAAGTCATTGGAATCATTGGTCATAATGGTGCAGGGAAAAGTACGTTATGTAAAGTGTTAACGAATATTCTAGTACCAGACAAAGGTAATATTGAAATTAATGGCAAAACCTCGGCTTTACTTGGTTATGGTACAGGATTCAACCCACAGTTAACGGGTGTAGATAATATATATCTAAACGCGATGCTGTTAGGGATACCGAAAAAACGAGTGAATAGAGACTTTGATAAGATTGTAGAATTTTCAGGTATTGGTGATGCTATTAATAAGCCAGTAAAAAATTATTCAGCAGGTATGAAATCTCGTTTAGGCTTTAGTATTGCAGCGATACTACAACCGGATGTCTTTATTATTGATGAAGCATTATCCACTGGTGATATAGCATTTCAACAAAAAGCAAGCGAACGAATTCAAGATATGATGGAGCGTGCAAAAGCTGTAATTATTGTTTCCCATAGCATGGGATTTATCGAAAAGGTGTGTACTAGAGCCATTTGGATGGAAAAAGGTCAAATTCGTTACGATGGTACAGCTGAGGAAGCTGTTGCCAAATATCGTGAAGCAAACGGTGTGAAACGAAAAATTCAATTAAAGCAGAATAACGGAATAGACAATAATGGGTAGTGTACTTATATAGGTGGTGGAGAAGTTGGGAATTAAAAAAGTCTTAACTGGACCAATTGATTGGTTTATGTATAATGTCTTAAGCGAGAATCAGCGTAAGCGTTTAGGGGATTTATTTACAGATGAGCAAAAGGAAAAATTGCGTGCGATAATTTTAGGAAAACAACAATTACAACGGCAAGAATTAAAACAAATTCGCTACCATCTATATAATTTAGGATTTCAAGATAGAGGTCTATCAGAATTGAAAAGCTTCTATGAACAAAATAAATATCCTTATATAAAAAGGCTGACAGCTTGGGAGCTTGCATTATGGTATGCCAATGATTATTCAAAGGAAGGTGCTGAAAAAGCACTCCAATATATTGCCGTTGCAAAAGATGGCGAGAAAAATCAAGATCAATTAAGAAGATTTGGAATTGTGGAAGCGGAGTGTTATGACCTGCTACAAAAGAAAGAGATGGGAAAGGTTGTTTTACAAGATTTGATTCATATTCAACCACACCCCGATTTATTTCTAGGCATGGCTAATCTAGAAAATTCAATTGATAAAAAGTTAGATTGGATTAACAAGGTGATGGAACAGTATCATCTAACACCAATCTATTTTGAAAAGGGAAATGATAGTACCTACGATGATTTGAGAACGCAATCTAGTAATGAATCCATTGAAGATGTGCCTAAGATTTCGGTAATATTACCTGCCTTTAAAGCAGAGCAAGGGATTCGCATTGCTATTGAGTCCATTCTTTCACAGACGTGGAAGAATCTTGAACTCATTGTAGTGGATGATTGCAGTCCAGATGGTACGGCCGAAGTAGTGAAGGAGTATGTAGCAAAGGATCCTAGAGTGAAGCTTCTATCTACTCCAGAAAATAGTGGACCATATGTAGCTCGTAATATTGGCTTGCAGCATGTAACGGGTGACTTTATAACAGTTAATGACTCTGATGATTGGTCTCACGCCCAAAAATTAGAAATACAGGCTCGTCATCTTATGCAACATCAAGATATTATCGCGAATACATCTGCACATGCAAGACTTACAGAAGACATTAAATTCTATCGTAGAGGAACACCTGGTAAGTATATTTTTCCTAATATGTCTTCTTTAATGTTCCGAAGAAAACCAGTGCTAGAAAAATTAGGGAATTGGGACAGTGTACGTTTCGCAGCAGATGGTGAATTTAAACGTAGATTAATTAAGGCCTTCGGTAAAAATAAGTTTGTCGATTTAAATTCTGGTCCTTTATCCTTGCCGAGACAGTCTGTTAATTCACTTACTGGTAGTTCAGCGTTCGGTTATAATGGTTTCTTTATGGGAGCTCGTAAGGAATATGTGGAGAGCTTTTCAACATACCATCAGTCTGGAAAGTCATTGTTCTATCCATATCCAGCTGATAAAAGACTATATCCAGTTCCAGAACCAATGTGGCCAAAAAGAGAAGAAAAACAAGAAAATTACCGGTATTTTGAGATGATATTAGTTGCTGATTATAGGGATATTCCTAATGAAGCAGTAGATAAAATTAAAAGTCTATCCAAAACTAGTAGTAGGATAGGGCTTATTCAAATGAACAAGTATGACGTAAAGTTATCTAACAAAAAAATTCGTTCGGAAATAAGAGCTTTAATTGATAATAATCAAGTACACATGCTTGTGTTCGGGGAACAAATTAAAGCGCGTCATTTAGTTGTTTTAGGAACATCAATATTACATGATTTTCAGCGTTACATACCTAGTGTAACAACAGATCAGATTAAAGTAATGGTAGACCATTTCATTGAAACAGATATAACTAAGTATAAGAAAAATCTGGACCGTTATTTTTCCGGACCTATGCATTGGTTGGTAAAAGATAATGATTTATTCGAAAAGTTTAAAGTAGCGTATCCAAACGAAGTTGATTTCCTTCTATTAGATAAGGATTGGAAGATATGAAATGAAATATGATGCTAAAAAACTAAAGGAACGAAATATTGAACTTCAGAACGAATTAGAAAAGTTAGAGAATCAATGGTTAGCGCAAAAAAGGCTGACTGAAGAATCACGACTATTCCGCCAAACTCTAGAGAGAGAGTTTAGAGAGATCACGAATAGTCGTATCTTTCATTTAAAGAAAATACCATCTAAATGGAAATATGCTATAAAAGAATCGGGAGCATATATTCTAGGTAGAAGAGACAAGCGTCAGCTATATAGTAAAACATATAAGCAGAAGAAAGCTTCAAATAAAATTAAAGAATACAGATACTGGCTATATACTTTAGGATTTGAAGAAAAAGTATTGAATGAATTAGAAGCAATCTTTAAGGATACGGATAATCGTTATATGAAGCAAGCTGTATCATGGGAGCTTGCTCTTTGGCATGCAAATAAAAATTCATCTATTGATGCTGTTAAAGCCTTACATTATTTACAAGCATTACATACCGTTAATGATGACGATTTTCAAAGAAGAGTGGCTATATTAAAGGCGGAATGTTATTTGTTATGTGAGGAACCAGAGCAGGCAGAACGTATCCTATCAACTTACATTAGCCACCACAACCATCCTGATTTATTGTTGGCAATGGCTAACCTAGAGAAAGACATGACATCGAAATTGGAATGGATTAATAAAGCACTGAACCATTATCAACTTCTTCCAATTGAAGTAAGGGAGAATAGTGAAGCTTATCCTTATGATCATTTAAATACATTATTAAATAAATCGTTATTACGTAATGGTCCTACTGTAACGGTCATCATCCCTGCCTATAATGCAGAAAATAGTATTTCTATTTCAATTGAGTCCATGCTAAAGCAGACATGGCAAAACATAGAAATAATAGTAGTGGACGACTGTAGTACGGATAGTACAGTAAAGATTGTAGAACATTATATAGAAAGAGATTCTCGTGTGAAACTATTTTCTACGGGGAAAAATAGTGGTCCCTATGTAGCAAGAAACATCGGCCTAAAGCATGCTACAGGTGAATATTTGACAGTGAATGACGCAGACGATTGGTCCCATGCTCAAAAAATAGCGATACAGGTGGAACACTTAATCAACAATCCATCTGTTATAGGCAATACTTCAGAACTAGCACGTATGACAGAATCCCTTCGATTAACTAGAAGAGGAACAGAAGGAGAATACATTTTTTCTAATATGTCCTCTCTAATGTTTCGCAGAAAGCCAGTCTTAGAAAAATTAGGTGCTTGGGATAGTGTACGTTTTGCGGCAGACAGCGAGTTCAAACATAGACTTATGAAAGTCTTTGGATCTCAGAGCGTGGTTGACTTGCATACAGGCCCGTTATCTTTTGCTAGACAATCATTAACCTCCTTAACGAGTAGTAGTTTCTTTGGATATAATGGTTTCTTAATGGGGATACGTAAGGAATATCGTGAGGCTTTTTTGGCTCATCATCAATCGAGAAGGTCATTATACTATGACTTCCCCATGAAGAATCGTCCATTTCCAGTACCCGAGCCTTTATGGGTCCAAAGAGAAGAGAAGCGTTTCGGCTTCAGAGAGTTTGATGTGATCATGGCGGCTGATTTTCGAAACGAAGGATTAGTTGAATCTACTCTTATGAAAATCCAAGAACATTTAAAACGCGGATTAAAAACGGGGCTAATTCAATGGAATGATTATCATTATAAAGATATAAAAATGATAAGCCCTAGAATTAGAGAAATCGTTGATGGCAAGGATGTTCAATTTATCGTGTATGGCGAACAAATAACATGTGACCTTCTCATCCTAATTGATCCTTCTATATTGGAAGAAAAACAAAGATATTTACCATACATAAAGGCAGAGGCAGTTAAGGTATTGATATATCAGCCGCCAAAACGAAACGGCATACCTCACTACCATTTACGAAAATGTGCCAAGCATCTTATTCAGCAAGTTGATCACTTAGGTAAATGGTATCCATGCAACCAGGAAATCAGGGAAAGCTTAGACCGATTAGCAAAAAATGATTTAAAATATATCAAATTATCTAAGGAGAATTTACAACCTTATTCTGTTCATTTAGATGATTGGATTGTACAAGAAAATCCATTTCATTTAGGTCATGTTAAAGGGGAGCAATCAAATGAGTAAAAAAGAGCATCCTATAAGCCCTATCGACAAAAGTAATCTAATGGATGATTTAACTGATTCCTTAGAAGTAGAAGAGGAAATACGTAAACGAGATTTTTTACTGGAAGCTTTATTAGACAACGAAGCAGATATAAAAAAGTTAGCTAGTGAAAATATACAAAATAAAAAAAAGGCAAAACAAATCTCCTCAAGCAATACCTATAAACTCTTTAAGCCAATAACAAAAGCTAAATTTAGTAGGGGAACTTCTAAAGAGGTAATTATATCAGAATTAGAAGAGAAACTAGCTGAAATTCAAAAGGAACTTTATAGTACGAAGGAAAAATATCATGATCTAATAATACGTGATCGCTTGCTTAATATTGGGTCTCTCCATGATGTTCTGAAAGAAAAGAAAGAAAATGGAGAGTTAATTTCCTTCCTAAAACAAACAATTGAAAACAAAAAACAACTCGATTCTAACTATAACCATATGTTGAGGTATATAGCAAGACTATTCATGAAGGAAAAAGAAGAATATCGAGATTATATTTATCAACTAGTGTTGGATGGTTTAACGATGGAAGCTATTCCGGAGTTTATTCTAAGAGAAGGATTGAAGGATAGTCCAATAGAACTTAGGCAGGTATCATCTTTTCGGGCTAGCATGAATATGAGAATCAGAAAAATGCAATTAACAGGTACGTTGCCTGAATGGCAATTAGATGATAAGCGAAATGCCTACAACTTCATGGATAAATTAAATGTTCCAATTCCTTGGGTGGCAGAGGATACGTACAGCATATCAACCATTCCAAAACGAGAAGGAATCGTTATCAAGCCTGCAAATGGTGCAGGTTCACGCGGAGTTTACTTAGTATATTCCACTACAGATATATTTGATATAAAGCGTTCTAGGAATGTAAAAAGCTGGGAAGGATTACTTGAATCATTAGCTAAAGACCTTTCTTCAGGTTGGGTTGAAGAAGACAAGTGGATTATAGAAGAGCTTATCCTGGAAAATAAGGACGATAAGCTTCCCTCACGTGATATAAAATTTTATTGCTTTTATGGTAGGGTTGGACTTATATTGGAGATATCTCGTTATCCAGAGTTGAAGTATTGCTGGTGGACAGAAAATGGTGAACGAGTAAAAACAGGAAAATATACGAATGATTTGTTTAAAGGGAAGGGATGCACTCAAGCGGAAGTTCAGCTTGCAAAGGAAATTAGCCAATTAATCCCCGCTCCATTTATTAGGATTGACTTCCTCCGTTCGGATAAAGGACTAGTGTTTGGGGAATTTACGCCTAAACCAGGAAACTATGATGAATTTGATGAAGCCACAGATAAGTGGTTAGGTGATTATTTTAACGAAGCTGAAGGTCGATTAATAAATGATTTACTAAATGGTAAGGAATTTAGTTATTTTAATGAGATGATAAAAACGTTTTAAGCACAACTACTTTGGAGAGAAATTTAGGAGGATTTTCAATGGAAGATGAGAAACAATGGCTACCACACCTTTCGAGTAAGTTTGTTTCAGATGTACATGGTAATCTGTTAGATGCTTATGCTGTTTCACTAGAAGGGTGGAGAAGAGGTCTGAAATTAAGATGGCATGTGAAAGATTCTGAAAAGTTTAAGGAAATGAATACTTGGTTTGTAGATAAGCCTGGGCAGCTGTTTTCATTAAGTTCTGACGAGAAAACGCATTATTTCTTTAGAACAAGAGGAGACCTGGTTACGAACGAAGCCGTTTCCATTGGGATGAATAAAGAAAAAACGAAACAAATGCTAATGCAAGCAGGGATTACAGTTCCTGAAGGAAAACGTTTTTTACCAGAGGATTCGAATCAAGCTATTATTACATATGCTGAATCTTTAGGCTATCCCATTGTTTTAAAGCCAACAGATGGTAGTTTTGGTAGAGGGGTTATTGCTAATATAACAAGTGCAGGTGAATTGGAATTCTCTTTAGATTATGTTCGAAATGAATTAAATTATAAAGATGTCATCGTAGAACAATTTGTTACAGGCGATGATTATAGAATATATGTTATCGATAATGAAGTGATCGGCGCTATTAAAAGGATGCCTCCAAACATTATTGGAGATGGGATCAATTCGATAAGGTCCTTAATTGAATTAAAAAATGAGGAACGTAGTCTAAATCCACGTTTAGCAAGCTGTCCGATCAAAATGGAAAAGGAATTAGTCGAATTTATAAGCAGAAAAGGATATACATTAGATTCCATATTGGATAAAAATGAGCAATTATTCTTGAGTGCTAAAAGTAATATCTCTCTCGGTGGAGATCCAATAGATGTAATGGATGAGCTTCCTGAAGATGTAAAGAAAACGGCAGTTGAAGCATTAAAGGCAGTTCCCGGTCTAATACATGGTGCAGTAGACTTAATGTATGATCCGTCTACCTCAAACAATTCCGGAGTTATTATTGAACTTAACCCAACAGCACAGCTAGGTGGGATCTTGTATCCAATTAAAGGTAAGTCAAGAGATGTACCTGCTGCTATAATTGACTACTATTTCCCAGAGACAAAAGGAGATATAGAGAATAAAGGGAAGGTTTACTTTGATTTCCATGATGTTTTAGACCCTTTAAATTCGAGACAAGGTTATATTACTACTGTAACGCCATGTCCAGTAGGAACCATATATGCAAAGAAATATACAGTTTCTGGAGATGTGCAGGATATTGGATATCATCGTGGTTTAAGAAAGCAAGCATTCGAAAGAAATTTACAAGGTTTTGTAAGTAATCTTGAAAATGGTGATATTGAGGTAGTAGTAGCTGGAACAAATATAAAAATGGTTGATGAATTTAGACATGCTTTATTAGAAGATCCAGAAAGAGCACATGTAATAGAAATTCAAGAAGAAATCTATCATGAACCAATAAAAGTAGGCTTTGAAATAAAAGCAGACTTAAAAACGCAGTTAGAGGAATTAAAGCTATTACTTCAAGATTTAGAAGTTACGGAGCTTGCTCTAAAAAAAGCAGAGGTTAAGAATCGAAAACTAGAACAAAGTTTTTCTTGGAGAATTTCTAAACCAATTCGTTTTGCGGGAGCAGTCTTTAAGAAGTTCAAATAATTTTTCGTGTTTTTTTGAGGAGGAAATCATCCATGAAAGAAGAACAGGGTATCAGTTTACCTCAATTACCCAATGAAATCGTAGTTAACGCACAGAAAACAAGATTAGATTCTTTTGCTATAGCTCTGGAAGGTTGGAGAAGAGGACTAAAATTAAAATGGTATACGAAAGACTCTGAGTATTACAAGGATATGATTATATTTGGGGTTAACCCTCCAGGAAGATTATACTCACTTAGCTCGGACAAGCGTACCCACTTTTTCTTCCGTTCAAGAGGGGATAAAGTTTCGAATCAGGCAGTTGAAATAGGTTCAGAAAAGGACGATACAAAAATCTGGTTAGAAAAAGCAGGTGTTCCTGTTCCTCAGGGGAAAGGCTTCGATTATGAAGCAACAGATGAAGAAATCATTAATTTTAGTAAATCAATACCATACCCACAAGTATTAAAGCCGACAAATGCAAGCTTAGGAAACGGCGTTGTAACGAATATAAAAAATGAAACCGATTTTCAAAAGGCATTGCATTATGTTCGAGAAGAACTAGGATACCGAGAAGTGCTAGTGGAGCAGCATATATCTGGAAAAGAGTATAGAGTATATGTAGTTGATAATAAGGTAATAGCAGCCTATAATCGTGTGCCTGCCAATATAAAAGGGAATGGTTTTAGTACCATTGAGGAATTGATAAACTTAAAAAACCTTGAACGAAAAAGAAATGCACGTTTAAAAAGCTGTCTTATAGAAGTTGATAAAGAAATTCTAGAATTTGTCCAAGAAGCGGGATATTCCATGCAAGATGTTCTTGAAAAAGGTGAGGTCTTATACCTTAGAGAGAAAACGAATGTATCTTCTGGGGGGGACCCAATAGACGTTACAGACACCATGCCGGATGAAATAAAACAAGTAGCTATTGATGCTTTAAAGGCTATTCCTAACTTTCCTCATGGAGGAGTAGACATTATTGTGAATGAAAATCCCGATATTAAAGATCCGGCAGTTGTAATTGAACTAAACCCAACCGCCCAAATTGGTGGAGCTTTGTATCCGTTAAGAGGAAAGGCGAGAAATATTCCTGCTGCCATAATTGATTATTATTTTCCGGAAACGAAAGGAATAGATACTTCTAAATCAAAGATATATTTTGATATGACAACGGTATTAGAACCATTAGAAAATCGTTCGGTAGTAGAAGTAGAAGTTTCTCCAGCTCCTATTGGCGAACTGTATGCCAAAAAGTATGTTATTTCGGGAAATGTACAAAGATTGAGTTATCATCAATGGCTTAAGCAGCAAGCTTTAGATCTTGGACTAAATGGGCATGTAAAAAATAGACTATTTAACGAGATCGAAGTTTTAGTAGCAGGAACCGATAGATCTGTTATAAATGAATTCAGAAATGTTATTCAAAAGTATCGAAATATTAAGATTGACAAAATGCATGAAGAGGTCTGGAAGGAACCAGTAGTTATAGGATTTGAGATAGAGGAGAATTATAACACATCGAGTCTAAAATCGATCCAATACAAAATTAGAAAAATAGAAAAAGACCTTGGAAATAAAGTGAAACGTAAAAATCGCTTAGAGAAAGATAATCGTTATATAATAAATAGTACTTCTTGGAGAATTACAGCTCCATTTAGGACTATAGGTTCAATATTAAAGAAGAGAAAGTAATATATTTATACTGTCTATCACTAAATGTTATTCTATAATAAGAGAATATGTAAGTTAGCAGTTCTCTTTAAAACGGAGGGAAAATATGTCAAAATTAAAACTTGTAGCTACTGGTGATGTGTTACTTCATGATAGAATCTATAATTTATGTAAAACGAATAATGGTACCTATGATTTCACAAAGAAAATGGCCCCAGCAGAAAAATTACTTAAATCAGGAGACATTACGTTGGTAAATCTAGAATCGATTGTTGCCGGGGAAGAATTAGGGCTAGCATCGTTTCCTAAGTTTAATAACCCAGTGGAGTTGGCTGAGAATTTGAAGCAATTTGGAACGGATATCGTCTCCAACTCTAATAACCACACAATGGATTTTGGAGAAGAAGGTGCTCTAAAGTCAATTGAAAATCTAGAGAAGATTGGCTTAATGTATGTGGGTTCATATAAATCAGAAAAAGACCGGAAAAAATATCGAATTATTGAAAAGAACGGAATTAAGTGTGCATTCCTATCCTATACTTGTGTAACTCTAGGAAGTAATCCACCAAAAAACAAAGATTATTTGTTAAATAGAATTGTTAAAAATCAAACGAAGGATGTCAGAAGAGAGATTGAACGCTTGAAGGAGGCACATTCACCAGATGTAGTAATTGTTTCTTTACATTTCGGTAGAGAGTACCCATTATATCCGGTTTCTTCTCAAAAAGAGGTAGCAGCCTCTATTTCTGATGCAGGTGCAGATATAATCATTGGTCACCATCCACATGTATTGCAACCAGCAGAATGGATTACGAACTCTCGTGGAAGAAAGACATTTGTCATATATTCGTTAGGGAATTTCTATACAGGTCAAAAAGGACTTTATAGACAAATAGGTGGAGCATTATCTCTAGAGATTAGCAAAGATTCTTATGGTGCAGTGGTAAAGAAACCTACTCTTGATCTGACATTTGTTGATTCTAATAAAGGTGGGGGATACCAAATGTATCCGTTTATAGACTATATACAGAAAAACCCATACATTAAAACGCCACATGGGGAGTTTGATTCCTTAGAAGTGTATAGTGAAATTTCTAATCGATATAAAGATTGGATGCCGGAAATAGAAATAAAATAAGAATAGCTTAAGTATCTTTCAGACTGTCGAGAAACCCTCGATAGTCTTTTTAGTTATAAGAAATTTTAAAAGCTTATCGTGTAAAAGTAACACCGAAGGAAGAAGTAGAATTTCTTGTGCTTACCTTACCGTCATGCCAAAATGAAAAGAAGTCCCAAGCAATTAGTACTTGGGACTTGATATTTAGTGCTTTAACACTTTTGTTCTTATTTGAAAACTTTAAGTACTTTTCTTAGTGGTTTTGTTACTTTCCACGAGGTGCTGGATTCCATCTGTTTTAATCTTTTCTTCAGTTGTTTATTTTGCTTCATCGTGATGTCTGTAAGTCTTTCTCTTTGTTCATACTCTGCAACTTTACGAACCAGTCTCTGATAGTCTCCTTTTAGATTACTATATTTCTTCATATAAGAGATATCATTTGATTCATTCGAGTTATTAGTTGGCTCTAGAATATGGAAGCCATGTTGAATTGGTGTTTTGCGTACTTTCCTAATTATTTCTGAACCAGGTGCACTCTTTGTTACTAAGCTTTCAAGCTTTTTCTCAAATATTCCAAGTTTTGCTTTACTTGAACCAGCTATAATGGCGATATTCCCGTTTTCTAAGTGTTTAATATACCCATTAATCTTATGGTTAAAGGCCAGACGTTTTACTTTTTGAGCAAACTCCTCTGTATATTCACAATTTGTTATGAGAAATCTCCTTAAAACAATTGGAAAGTTTGATATTTTTGGCACTTTAATTTCTGCTGCATTCCTAGCTATACAAGCATCATAAATAAAATCATAATCTATATAGAGCTTATTGGCCTCAGTACGATTGTAATTGACTGTTTCTGGGAAGTAAAAGTCTATGATATGGGATGGAATGTCTCTAGCAGCACCTTCCATAGGAAATAAATGCTGCGTTATATGTGCTCGAGAGTTAATCTCGATTACGACACCACTATCATTTTTTTCATCAACTATCATATCAATTCCGCAATGAGGTAATGAAGGAATACTGTTTGTGGCTGCTACTGCAATTTGTTTAATGTTATCGGATATGCTATCGGTAATATCAATTGAGTCCCCACCAGCAGACACATTGTTCTTCGTTTTTAGATAGAAGACTTCTCCTTCTTTTAACACAGTATCCATATCATAGTTTTTGCGTTTTAATAATGTTCTTGTTTCCTTATCAACTGTAATAGGACGATTAGTTAATGAAGGAAGAGCAGAACGCTTCTTGTTTTTACTATCAATTAACTGTTTGATAGTTGATTTTCCATCACCTATTACGTGTGATCGAACTCTCTTTAAAGCTCCTACGACTTTACCATCAATGATATAAAGTCGATAATCATCACCTTCAAAATATTTCTCTACAATTATATGAGGACGTTTTAACTCTCTTCTAACGTACTCCAGTGCTTCTATTAACTCATCCTCATTTTTGATGTCCGCTATTACCCCTTTACCACCAGTTCCGTTTAATGGTTTAACGACTAACGGGTATTGAAGTGTATTAGCATATTGAATAATGTCTTGATCTGAGATAGTTTCATCAAATTCCTTACCAACAGGTGTTGGAACATTATTCTTTAATAAAAGCTCTTTAGTAGTTTGTTTGTTTTTGGTTAATTCTTTAGCTTCAACAGAAACTAAATCTCCACGAGTAGCAGAAAAATGATGTGTTTTATTACCATCGGAAATGGAATAATAGGGTTCTATTGCTCCCGATTTTTCCAATAAGATTCTTATATTAATCTCTAGTCCTCTTCGCCAAGCCTCTAATATAATACTATAAGTACTTAGCATATAATTATTTGCTTTCTCAGGAATACAGTTTTCTAAATGGCTTAAATATCTTTCATTCATATAATCAAATTCCTTCCTAATACAAGGTAATAGATGTTTATTTAATATGTAGATTGCCTATTTTATTTTAACATAAAAGTGGAAAATGAAAAATTATTATTCAATAATACATGTATTATTTCTTTACTAATGGATTAATTTAAAGATAGACTACTTGTAATGAATCAGGTCCTTGAAAGAAGATAGAATCTAAATTCAAAACTAAAGCATAAACGATATATAATTATACCCTATTTTCACATTTTTAGTTATAGTAGAAGAATAAGATTAGTTGGATTATACGTTTCCAAATAGGAGGTAGCTATTTGTATAATATCTTGTCTTTTTTAAAACGTAATCCGAAGAATACATCTAGGAGGAAATCGAATATGGAACAAAACAGTATTGAATTGTTTCCACACTTAACACATGAGGTTGTTTCAGATATTACTGGATTCAAGCTTTGTTCTTATTTAGTAGCATTAGAAGGTTGGAGAAGGGGATTAAAGCTTACTTGGTATAAAGATGAGACTGATCTTTGCAAATTAGATAGACTAAAGAGCAGTACCCAAGGGAAGTTTTTCTCGTTGAGCAGTGATACGTCTACACATTACTTTTTCAGATCAAGAGGAGACTTTGTTTCTAATAAATCTGTTCGAATCTGTCAGAATAAAGATAAAACGAAAGAATTATTAGCTCAAAAGAATGTACCAGTACCAATTGGGGATATATTCAACCCAAATAATGAAGAAGAAATAATTAACTATTGCACTGAAATTGGTTTTCCGGTCGTTTTAAAACCTTTGAATGGAAGTATGGGTAAAGGCGTATTTACCAATATAAGTAATCAGGATGAACTGAAAGAGATCTTGGAAAACATAAAGAAATTATATAATTACAAGGAATACCTTGTTGAAAAGTATTACCCGGGTAAAGAATACCGTATTTACGTAGTAGGTGATAAAGTAGTTGGAGCTACAAATCGAGTACCTGCAAATGTCGTTGGAGATGGAATCCACACGATAAAAGAGCTAATAGATCAAAAGAATGAAGATAGAAAGAAAAATCCATATCTTGCTCCAAAACCAATTAAAGTTGATTTCGAAGTTAAGCAAATCCTTAAAAAGGCTGGTTATACAACGGACACCATCCCTTCAAAAGGTGAGGTTGTTGATCTTAGAGAAAAAAGTAATCTATCTTCAGGTGGGGATCCAATCGAAGCAACAGACGAATTATCTGAAGGAGTTAAACAAATTGCAGTAGATGCTTTCAAAGCACTTCCAGATATACCACATGGTGGGGTAGATATTATTGTAGACCCGGTTTCGAAGGATAAAGGAGTCGTATTAGAAATTAATGCAACAGCAGAGATAGGGTTTCACTTATTCCCATTACGTGGGAAAGCAAAAGATGTTCCGGGAGCTATTATTGACTATTATTTTCCTGAAACAGTAGGTAAACCAAGAAGTAACTTTTATTTCGATTATAATAGTATTTTAGAACCATTAAGCAAGTGGGCTACGGATCAAATAGTTGTTAGTAACCCAATTATAGGACAAGTTTATGCTCGGAAATATATCGTTTCTGGAAAAGTACAAAAAGTTGGGTATTTGACTTGGATTAGAAGACAAGCTTTAAGAAAGAATATAGTAGGATTTGCTAAAAAATTGGAAAACGGCTCAGTAGAGATACTGGCGATAAGTAATTCGGAAAAGGTATTAGATGATCTTAAGGAACTATGCTTTAAAGGCTCCAAAAAATCAAAGGTAGAAAATGTTGTCGATGAAGTCGTAACATTGTCTAATCAGCCCATTAAAATTGGATTTGATCTGATACTTTGACCATAGAAACATGGGGAGCTGGGGACATATGTAATAGAATAAAAGTAAAAGTCAACTAAATTTATGGTGAAATATACGAAGTTAAAGCGACGAGGATCGGATATGTTGGGAAAATTCTACGGTGTAACGCATCCCTTGGGATGAGACTAGTGTAGTAACTAACCTTAACAATACAGGGAGGAAAAATTAGACACTGCGAGGCTATTTTTGCTAGATGTCGCTCCCTTGTATTGGATAGGACAGAAAAGTAAACTTCAGGGGCGGTCTTCCTTAGCGTTTGGCTTATTTTACTGTAATGCATGTGACTCATGTTCTTTCCCATTTATTAATAGAAAAATAGGAAAAATTTATAAATGATGTGCAGATAGTGACTAGTTTGAGCTATAATAAATTGGTAGAAATGAACAAGTGGGGGAGAGCTACAGGTGAAAATGATAAAGAAAGCTATTATTCTATCATTTGCAATAGTCATATTATTATTCATTCATTCCAAAACAACCTATGCAGAGAATATTGACGATGGCGTTGAAGGTTTTACTGCTGATTCATCTGATGTCGTGGTAGATACAGAAGATGAAGATCTTGTAGAAGAAGATAAAGAAGATAGTATAGAAGAAACTGAAACGCCAGTAGAAAATGATACGGAATATGATTCAGGAAGTACGGATTCGACTGATGAGAAGGAAGAAGTAGCAAAGGATAACCAAGAGGAACATGATAATGTAGTAGAGTCCGAATCTGATCATCATTCACCTGATGAAGTAGAATCAGAGGAGCAGGTAAGTCAAGAAATCCAAGAAAACGTTACAAATGAGGTTCTATTAAAGCAAGATACTAATTTGATAGAAGAACAAAAGACGTATAAGTTAGGTGACAGAAATGTTCATCTAATAAGGATTAAAGAAAAATTAAACGCTATTGGTTTTGATAGAATAAGTGAAACAGACTATTTTGGTAGTTGGACTGAAACAAGAGTAAAACAATTCCAAGCTAATTATGGATTAGGAGTAACAGGGGTTCTTGATGAGAGAACAATATCTAAATTAGATGAGGTATATAATTCCCCTTTCCAACTTGGTGGTAAAAGTTCACAAATTATTGATTTAAAAGTTAAACTAAATGCAATTGGATTTAATGGTATTAGTTTAACTGCTAATTATGGTAGTTGGACAGAAACAAGGGTGAAGCAATTTCAAAGACATATTGGTCTAAAAGATAATGGAATAGCAGACGCGTATACGAGACTAAAACTAGATGAATTTTTAACAATAGGCTTTCAAACAGGTGACCGTCATACTTCTATAGTAGATTTAAAGGTGAAACTGAATAAATTAGGATTCAACGGAATTGCAGAAACGGACTATTTTGGTAGTTGGACCAAAAAACGTCTGACAGAGTTTCAAACGTATTATGGATTAAAGGCAACTGGGACAGCAAACGTAGACACGCTTAAGCTATTAGACGAAATTGCTAATACTCCGTTTCAAGAAGGGGTTCGAAGTGAAGGTACCAAAAAGTTAAAAAACGATTTAAATAATTTAGGGTTTGGAAAAATTACCGTATCAACATTATATGGTTCATTTACTAAAAAACAAGTCAGCAATTTTCAAAAGTATTACGGTTTGAAAGTAAATGGCATTGCTGATACAAAGACGTTGGCTAAGATAGAAGAAATTTTAAAAAGTCCTTTTCGAAAAGGTGTACGAAGTGAAAAGGCGCTTCAATTAAAAGAAAAATTAAATCGTCTTGGGTTTGGTTATATAACGGTAACTACCCTATACGGTTCCTTTACAGAAAAGCAAGTACGTAAATTCCAGCAACATTATGGTCTACGAGTAACTGGTATAGTAGATAATATGACCAATAAAAAGATAGATGAGTTGATAAATAGTCCTCTTCAAAAAGGGAAGCGCCATAAAGATGTCATTCCAGTTAAACAAAAATTAAATGCACTTGGCTATGATGGAATAGCCTTAACGGATTTATTTGGAAGTTGGACAGAAACGCGATTAAAACAGTTCCAAAAAGATTATGGATTACCTGTTAGTGGAATTGCGGATAAGGAAACTGTAAAAGCGTTGGAAAACAGCTCAGTACATATATTCATAGATCCAGGGCATGGAGGTAGTGATCCAGGAGCTTCAGGTTATAGCCTTAAAGAAAAGTCCGTCGTGTTAGATATAGCATTACGAGTAGGAGAAGTATTATCATCTAAATATCGTGGTGTAGTAGTTAACTACTCTCGACAAACCGATACTTTTATTCCATTAGAAGAAAGAGCTAATAAGGCAAATAATGGGGGGGCAGATTACTTTGTGAGCCTGCATTTGAATGCCTCTAATGGACAAGGGAAAGGCTTTGAAACTTATATTTACAATGGAATAGTAACGAATGAAACAATTAGAAGGCAAAATGATATTCATTCTTATTTAATTGATAAGATCAATATTATGGATAGAGGAATGAAACAGGCAAACTTTAGCGTTCTCCGAAATACTAATATGCCTGCTCTATTAATAGAATATATGTTTATTGATAATAAAGCAGAGAATCAAAAGTTGAGTAGTAAGCAATATCGCAACTGGCTAGGTGAAATTACTGCTGATGCAATTGCAAAATCATTTGGATTAAAGAAAAAGTAGATGAAACGTATCAATGAGAAGAGAGATAATCCCTCCATGGATGTCTCTCTTTTTACTTGGATAAGATTCGATAAAATAATACAAATAACAACAAAATCTATTGAAAAAATGCTAGATTTGGACGATACTAGAGTAGTGATAAAATAAGTAAAGGAGGTGAAACTAAAGTTGAAAAATAGAAAATCCTTTATGCTCTTTTTAAGTATGGTTTCTATAATCTGCTTTAGTCTACAACCTATTAATGTATTATCTGCTGAGGATTCTGAAAATTCAGAAGATGCAGGGGCCGTAACAAATGCTGAATCACTAGAAGAACCTGATGTTATAGAAGAATCCGATGCTAATGAAGAAGAAGCAATGGATGAGGTTAAGGAATCAAGTGAAGAAGGATTTGAATCACCCCAAGATACTGAAATAACGGATGAGGAAGAACCAGTGGAGCAGTCGACAGAGGAAAAGGCTGCTAACGAAGAAGAGGAGTCTAAGCAGCAAGAAGAAGTGACTGCTGAAGAGACAGAAGAACCTGAGGTATCTACATTTACAACAAAGTCTGTCCAAAACGGTTATACCGTATTTAAGCTTGGAGATAGACACGAAGGCATTATTGAGTTAAAAGTGAAATTAAATGCTATCGGTTTCGATAATATTAGTGAAACCGATTATTATGGTAGCTGGACTGAGACTCGGGTTAAACAATTCCAAGCCAATTATGGTTTATCCGCTACTGGTGTAGCAGATGAAGAGACGCAAGCAAAATTGGATGAAGTATATTATAGTCCGTTTCAGCGTGGGGGAAGTTCCGAGGAATTTATTGATTTAAAGAGAAAATTAAATCTAATGGGTTTTGATGGAATTAGCTTAACCACTAATTATGGAAGCTGGACTGAGACACGAGTTAAACAGTTTCAAAGCTTCATCGGTCTAAAAGCTAATGGTATAGCGGATGCTTATACTAGACAAAAGCTAGATGAGTTTTTAGCAGTCGGCTACGGTATGGGAGATCGACATCATTCCTTAGTTAACATGAAAAGGAAGCTAAATACTATCGGGTTTGATAGAATATCAGAAACCGATTTATTCGGAAGCTGGACTAAAACTAGAGTAGAACAGTTTCAGGCTAATTACGGTTTAAAAGTTACAGGAAGAGCAAATGCTGAAACCTTGTCTACACTGGACGAAATAGTAAATAATTCATTCCAGGTTGGTGATCGGGACGAAGCAATTATTGAATTAAAGAAAAAATTAAACCGTATGGGCTTTGATAGAATATCAGAATCTGATTTATACGGTAGTTGGACAAAAACACGTGTGAAGCAGTTTCAAGAGTTTATTGGATTACAACCTAACGGTATTGCGGATGCATATACAATCCAAAAACTAGATGAGTTCATGAACAAAGGGTATAAACTAGGAGATCGTCATGAAATCTTAGTCACCGTTAAAGAAGGGCTAAATAAAATCGGTTTTAGTGGAATTCAAGAGACAGACTATTTTGGTAGCTGGACCGAAACACGTGTAAAACAGTTCCAAGAATATTATGGAATTGAAGTAACAGGAACCGTCAATGCAACTACTTTAAATAAACTTGATGAGGTTCTAAATAGTCCACTTCAATTAAATAAGCGCCATGCTGATTTAATCCAATTAAAACATAAACTGAATTGGTTAGATTATGGATATATTACTGTTACGGATTTATATGGATCCTTCACAGAAAAAATGGTGAAAAAATTCCAGAAAGACCATGGACTACCTGTGAGTGGTATTGCTGAACCTAATACGATTGCCAAGATTGATGAAGTATTAGAAACAACATTCCAACCAGGACAAAGACATGATGGAATTGTTGTGTTAAAGAAACATCTAAATAGTATTGGTTTTGGTAATATTTCTCTAACTACGCTATATGGAGACTTCACTACGAAAAAAGTAAGAGACTTTCAAGAGTATTATGGTCTAAATGTAACAGGGTCTGCTGATTTTGCTACTTTAGAAAAGATTTTAAGTATTGTAGATAGTCCTTTCCAGGAAGGGAAGCGCCATAATGACACGGTAACGTTAAAAGAGAACCTAAATCAACTTGGATTTGGTTATATTACAGTTTCAACATTATATGGTTCATTTACAGTACAACAAGTAAAAGCATTCCAAGAATATTACGGTTTAGTTGTAAATGGAATTGCAGATGATAGAACCATTGCCAAAATAAATGAACTACTAGAAAGTCCTTTCCAAGTTGGTAAACAGCACAAAGATACAGCAACTCTCAAAGCGAACCTAGACAGATTAGGCTTCGGTCCATTGGATTCAACGAGCACGTATAATGCTTCCACTGCACAAGCAGTTACAAACTTTCAGAAGCATTACGGATTAAGAGTGAATGGAATAGCGGATGAGGTTACCTTAGCAAAGGTGAATTCTATTCTTGCTAGTCCGTATCAACTAGGAAATCGGGATAATTATATCATTACCATTAAAGAGTACTTGAATTATTTGGGTTATAATAATATTCAGGTCTCAGATTACTTTGGTGATTGGACAGAAACGCGATTAAAACAGTTCCAAAGAGATTATGGCTTACCTGTAAGTGGTATAGCAGATGAGATTACGTTAGCTGTACTGGAAGAGGCTGCTAGTGTTAAAGAGATTTATATGAAAACACAATATAATATAACGCTTGATAAGGCATTGGAATTACAAATGGCATTAAAAAACCCAGCTCCTCAAACCGATAACTCAACTGGCTATATTAGTAGCAAGTATTTAGATGTATACAGCGGTGGTAGAATTACTGGGATAGTTGTCAATCTGCGTTTATCCCCAGAAATAAAAAATGGGAATATATTAATTAGTGTTGAAGCAGGTACTCAGTTTGTCGTGTTAGATGATAATGTTACAGGAAGCATGTATGATGGAAGTACTAGATGGATCAAGGGGCAATATCAAGGTGAAGTGGTATATGTTCACAGCTCATTAGCGGCTGTTAGTGGGAAAGTAGGAATCACTAATGGTAGAGTAAATGTTAGGGCTGGTCAAAGTACTAGTACGTCCATCTATCAAACAGTAGATCCAGGTACTATATTCACTGTGAAACAGGAAGGGAATCTTTGGCATAAAGTACAACTAAGTTATGCATGGAGAGACGCGAATCCAGAAGATACGAAATACTACTTGGATCCAACGAATTTTGTTAATGATGCAACACAGAAATACCAATTCCTAGACTTACGCCATTTTACAGGAGTTCCAGCTTCAGAACTTAATGAACTTCTTGTAGGTGCTGGGGTATTGGAAGGTAAAGGTGAAGTATTTAGAGAGGCAGCACGACTTGCGGATATTAATGAAATTTATTTAGTATCCCATGCGCTTCTTGAAACAGGAAGAGGAAAATCACCTTTATCTACAGGTGAAATTAAGCATAATGGTAAGCCGGTATATAACCTTTTCGGTATTGGTGCTTTCGATGGTTGTGCTAAGGATTGTGGTACGCAAAGAGCGATTGCTGAAGAATGGTTTACTGTTGATGATGCCATAATGGGTGGTGCGCAATTTGCTGGGAACTCCTATATTTATGCTGGACAGCATACGCTATATTTAATGCGCTGGAATACACCTTCTATGGATAAGAATGGTAGAGCATCTCATCAGTATGCAACAGACATAGCCTGGGCATCGAAACAAATCTCCAATTACAAAAGGATTTATGATAAAGGAAATTATAAACTAATTTTCGATATACCAGTTTACAAGTAATCTATAAGTCTAGTTCTTCGTTACGATGGAGAACTAGACTTTTTATTTTCTCATTCATCTACTAGAATACAATATTCTATCAAGTTTTAATTAACGTGGTTACACCTTAAAATTAAGAGCTACATTTCGAATAATATGTTAGAATACTAATAGAAAAAAATTATTAGAGTTGGTGCATTATGTTTAATGTGAAGGAATTAATTATCGCTTTTTGTATAGCAACATTAACCACTTTATTCATTACTCCTCTAATCAAAAAAATAGCATATAGGTGTAATGGCGTTGATAAACCAGACCAAGACAGAAAAATGCACGGTAAAGAGCGTGCGAGTATGGGAGGTTTAGCTATTTTTATTGGTGCCTCTGTGGGGTTTCTATATTTGAAGCCATATGACCCGCACATGAACGCCATTATCATTGGTGCAGTGATTATGATTATTACTGGCTTGATAGATGATATTTTTAACCTTAAACCGTTACTTAAACTGACTGGTCAAATTATGGCTGCAGTTGTAGTGGTCTCCTCTGGATTAATTATAGAAAAATTGACCATTCCTTTTATTGGAACAGTTTATATAGATTATTTCGGAATCGTACTAACAATCATTTGGATTGTTGCTGCTTCTAACGCAATTAACCTGATTGATGGGTTAGATGGATTGGCTGCTGGCGTTTCAGCGATTGCGTTAATTAGTATGTTAGTTATGGGGATAATGGACGCGCGTTTAATAGTCGTGTCATTATGCATTATTTTAATTGGAAGTTGTCTAGGTTTTTTATTCCACAACTTCTATCCAGCCAAGATATTTATGGGAGACACCGGGGCATTATTTTTAGGCTATTCTATTGGAATTATATCCATGCTAGGTCTATTTAAGAATGTTGCCTTCTTTAGCTTTATTATTCCTATTATCGTAATAGCTGTCCCAGCTTTTGATACCGTTCTTGCCATAATAAGAAGAATTCTGAACAGGCAGGGCATTGCTACTGCTGACCGAGATCATATCCACTATCGTTTAATGAAAATGGGATATTCACATCGTACTACAGTACTTATTATATACGGATTTAGTGCGTTTTTTGGTAGTATGGCAATTATATTTAACAGTACAAGGCTCCTTACTTCATTAGCTATTTGCTTTTTTATTAGTTTAGGAATCCAGTTAATTTCTGAATTAGCAGGGATTACACGTGATAACCGACAGCCGCTATTAAATAGCTTACGAAAGATATCCTTATTTAGTAAGGGACCAAGGGTAAAATAAGAAAGAACAACTTAATCTTAAGCGGTAATGCCCACTGAAAGGGAGAGTTTCAAATCTTACTTTCAGTGGGATTTTTAGTTTGGTTAAATATCATGAGAAACGTAGATATTCATAATGGAATGGAAATATTTCTAAGGAGATGGAAATTAAAACTAGGGATAATAAAAAGTACCGCTCCCTAAAAGATTTACTTTTAGGGAGCGGTGCCTAGATTGAGTTTATCTATACTTAAGGAGTACTATTACTATTATCTATAGATTGGTTAACTACTTCAGTATTTTCCAACTCCAAATGGTTCTTAAGCAGTGTTTTTACATCATAAAGTGATGTTTGATCTAACTGCCAGTAGTAAACCGATCCTGGTTGATAATCTGAACCTTGTACGGTCATCGATTCCATATCCAGGCCGTCTCCATTTAAGGCATAGGAAACTAAACTTGTCATTTCATCAAATGTCATATTTGTTGTCATGTTGGACCCTACTGCTTCAATCACATCTCCTAGTTTTAGAATGGAACTAGCAGACATGGATTCTTTAACTACTGCTTTGATGATTTCCATTTGGCGTTTTCCACGTTCTATATCGTTATCTAGCTTTCTAGTACGAGCTAAAGCTAGTGCCTCTTCACCGTCTAATACTTGCTCACCTGGTAATAGGTGGATAGAATTTTTCTTGTCTTCTGAATTGGATTCCCAAAATTCATATGGTACTTCAACTGTAATACCACCAATTGCATCAATTACTTCAACGAAAGCGTGGAAGTTGACCTTCACATAATAGTCGACAGGTATTTCTAATAAATTTTCTACTGTTTCAATTGATGCTTCTACCCCACCGAATGCATGGGCATGAGCGATTTTATCTTCATAACCAACCTCTGGTATATAAACATAAGAATCACGAGGGATACTTAATAATTTTACACTTTTATCTTTTTTATTCAAAGTGGCTAGAATTAATGCGTCGGATCTTGAGTTTCCTTCGTTAGCACGATGGTCACTTTCATCAACACCAATAATTAAAATCGATACATTATCCACATTAGGATCTACAACCACATCCCTAAATTTGGACTTCTCTCTTCCATCATCTTCATATGAGTCGGTAATAGCAGCGTCTGCCTTTATATATAAAGATATAGCGTAGCCAACTCCAGCAAATATAACCAGTAGTGGCACTAAGAGTATAAATACTCTTTTCCTTAACTTTCTTTTTTTCTTTCGTTGTACCATCCGAGACTGGTCGGAATCCTGTTTAACCATTTTAATTTTTCCCCTTTTTCTTAAAAGACTTGTAGATTAAAAGCTATCCTTTATTTTACTATGAATTAAGACACTCGTACATTAAAAATTTATTACATGTACATGAAAAAACTGTCATTACATTAGACGAAACTTAACTAAAGATGTTTCAAAAGACACAAACTATTCTAGCATATTTAGATCATTTCAACTACAACTTATTAATAGTAACCAATTTAGGTTAGAAACTTATTTAATGGGATTAGTATGTGAATTGTCACACAATGTAGGTTGTGTATGGATATTACAAAGAATATTGGAAAAGTAATAGGTTACCCTATATAGTAAACGCTGGGACATTTGCTTAATGGAGATGTTGTCTTCTTATGTATATGTCCACGAAAACGAATAAAATTATCCTTACTCACTATAACATAATGGTATAATTAGGAGAGGAATTTTAAGGAGTGACTACAATGAATATAACAGTAGCTGGCATTGGATATGTCGGATTATCCAACGCTATCTTACTAGCTCAGCATAATGAAATAATTGCACTAGATATAGTGAAAGATAAAGTAGATATGATTAATAATAGAAAATCTCCGATAGAAGACAAAGAGATTGCGGAATATTTAACTTCAAGACAATTATCCTTAACCGCAACAACTGATGATACCCTAGCTTTTCAACATGCAGATTATGTAATCATTTCTACACCAACCAACTACCATCCTGATAAAAACTATTTTGACACTAGTAGTGTGGAGAATGTAATAGAGAAAGTGTTGTCGATAAATCCTAATGCTGTAATGGTAATAAAGTCTACTATTCCGGTTGGATTTACGGATAAAGTTAGAAAGCAGTTTAATACAGATAAGATTATTTTCTCACCAGAATTTTTAAGAGAAGGGAAGGCTCTGTACGATAATTTGTATCCTTCTAGAATTATAGTTGGGGAGCAATCAGATCGAGCAAAAACTTTTGCTGATTTGCTAGTACAGGGAGCTATTAAGGAAGATATTCCGGTTCTTTTTACAAATTCAACAGAGGCTGAAGCTATTAAACTTTTCGCCAATACCTATCTTGCTATGAGGGTTTCTTTCTTTAATGAGCTAGATACGTATGCAGAAATAAAGGGGCTAAATACTCGTCAAATAATTGAGGGAGTTGGATTAGATCCGCGAATTGGCGATCACTACAATAATCCTTCCTTTGGGTATGGTGGCTATTGTCTACCAAAAGATACGAAACAGCTCTTAGCTAATTATAAAGATGTACCGAATGTTATTATTAAGGCTATTGTTGAAGCAAACGACACTAGAAAAACCCATATTTCTCGTATGATTTTGGAACGAAAACCAAAAACGGTTGGAATTTTTAGGCTAACAATGAAATCTGGTTCGGATAATTATAGAGAATCGGCAATACAGGATGTGATGAAACAAATTAAAGACCATGGTGTTGATGTTGTTATTTATGAACCTACCTTAAAGGAAAGTACATTTATAAATTCAAGTGTGGTTAATGACTTTGAAGAATTTAAACAGATTAGTGATGTCATTGTTGCTAACCGTTTTTCGGAAGAATTAAGAGATGTGAAAGATAAAGTTTATACAAGAGATGTGTTTAGCAGGGACTAATAACAGAAGCTCCATTGGCACTTTCAATGGGAGCTTCTTTCTATTATGGGAGCTTCTTTCTATTAGAGGACACTTTAATCGTAAACGCGTATAATTGAAATCTTTGGCTTGTTAAATATGGCCCAAAATCCAATGTCTTCTTTTTTTCGTACAGGTACTTTTTTATCGGTTATTGTCGTTACATAAATCTTGCATTATCTTTGTGGTGGAGATGCCGATGGTCCTTGGTAAATAGATAACTTCACAATACTCCCTTAAGAAATCAAACTTCCCTTCCCAGTCGTCACCCATCACGAATACATCAATCTCATGTTTAATGACATCATCAATCTTTTGTTCCCAAGTGTTCTCTTGGATGACTTCATCGACATAGCGAATTGCTTCTACGATCGCTTTTCTATTGTCGAAGCTGTGATACGCTTTTTTATTTTTTAACTGGTTAAATTCGTCTGTAGACACGGCTACGATTAGATAATCACCTAAATTCTTAGCTCGCCTGAGTAGATTAATATGTCCAGTATGAAGTAAATCAAATGTACCATATGTGATAACCTTCCTCATCCTACATGCACCTCCAGTTATTAGTATCATAATAGCATAGTTCCACCAATACTTAATAAATAATAAGAAAATGTAAATTCGATTAATTCCTCATATATTCCTCTACAAGTAATTTATCATACTAGCAAGTCTTCCAATTATTATCAATAATAAATGGTAAAACCCTCCTAAAAAATGTATAATAAAATAAATTATAAAGAAAATTCTAAATTCGAATGAGGTAGGCGAGAATGTCCAATTCCAATCAGTCTGAAAAAACAAAACTACATTGGCTAACCATTAGTATAGGAGCTGTCATCTTATGCGTCATTATAACAGTAGTTCATATAGATAACTATTATAGTAGTGTAATGGAAACCTTTCATGATCGTATGTATCAACCTCTTTCAACAATTGACCACGAGCGTTCAAAGGAAAAGCTTGCTAATAAGGAGAGACTTAACTTTCTTCTTCTAGGAGTAGAGCAACGTGCCGGAGATATAGGTAGAGCCGATTCAATCGTTGTTTTATCCTTAAATCCAAGTACAGATTCGATTAAGCTGATTAACATTCACAAGGATACACGGGTAAGTATGATTAGCGAGGATACGGAGGGTAAATTAGCACATGCGTTTGCTAATGGAGGAGTTGAAATGGTAGTGGAATCCGTGGAGAATTTACTCGATATGGAGCTAGATTACTATGTTCAATTGAACCTAACTGGTATAGCGGATTTAGTTGATTCCCTCGGTGGTATTATGATAGACAATCAGTTGGACTTTGAAGTAGATGGTGTTCACTTTGCTAGTGGTGAGCTTCATTTGAGTGGTACACAGGCAATGCGATATGTTCAGAAGCTCGCTGATAACCCTATGGATGACCTTACTCAAATGATAAGACAACGTCAAGTACTGGACGCAATAATCGATACAGCTTCTAAGGAGCTAACGATACATAAGGTAGAGGTTTTACTAGATTTTCTTTTAGAGAATGTGAGAAGCAATTTACATGTTGACCTGATGAAGGATTTCATTGTGAACTATGCTGATGTTCATAAAGAGGTTTCGAGCTATATGCTTCAAGGGAGCATAGAGGAAATGGATGGTGTCTATTATTTTATTATTCCGGATGAGGAAGTGGAAAAGGTTCAACATATGCTCGGTGATTCCGCGGGAGAGCTTTAAGACACGTAAATCAGACGTAATGTTAGGTTACCTGTGGAGGATTTATCAAGAGTTGGAAAATGGACAAATTGATGAAGAGGAATTTTATGATATTATCGAACAGGCAGATAGCCAGTAAGCTAGTTTGACTGGAAAATTAGGTAGTTGTTATAACAATAGTTTGTAAGAATTTATTGAGGTGGTTGATTAAACTAAGATATTAATCAACTGCTTTTATATATAATCAAAAATTTCTTTAGGAAAGTGGCTGTGATTTTGGATGATATAGAACAGGATAGTGTTTTAATTTTTTTAAAATTATGTGCCCCTTTTTCCTCCTTTCTCACGATTATAGTAGTGAAAGGAGGTGCTTAAGCATGGCTGTGGCAGATTTAATGAATTCTCAGCTGCGTCTGGTGTTTCATGATGGGAATGACCCAGTTAATGGGAGTCCTATTTATAAAGCGAAGAGCTTTAACAATGTGAAGACAGACGCAACACCAGATCAGCTTTATGCAATTGCAAATGCGTTTTCTGGATTGCAGGAGCGTCCATTGTTTAACATCGAGCGTAAGGATAGTTCTGATATTCGTCAAGGTTAAGGGACTATTGCGAAGCGGCTTTGAATACAGGGGAAAGGAGGAGCTTAAGTGAAGGTACTAGAGTTAAAGTTCGAAAATACGGACGGTAAAATTGTAACCTATTCATTGGAGCAACCAATCGAACCAGTTGATCCTGCTAGCGTTTCGGAAGCAATGAATGAAATCATTGCACAAAACGCATTCACGTCAAGTGGCGGGGATTTAGTAGCGAAGCATAGTGCACGTATCGTTGACCGCACGGTGGAAGAAATTGAATTAGTCTAACGATGAGGGAGGTTACCTTAAGCGCAAGGTAGCCTCTTTTTTACTTGTATGGAGGTGAGCACGGTGGAAAATTGGATATCACTCATCACAGATTTAGGCTTTCCGGTAGCGGTAACGTTTTATTTACTGCATCGTATTGAAGGAAAGCTAAACCTTTTGATTGAGTCGATTCATGCACTGCCAGAGAAGATGAAGTAAGATTAGGAAGGGGGACAGGCTTGTTAACCATCTTGTCCCCAGTCTTAACTAATTGAAACATTTGCTTAATTTGTATCGTCTTATTCGTTACGGGGGTGGTCTTGATGAAAAAGCAATTCAAACTATGGATTTGCTATGGCGGAATATTGTTATTACTAATTGGTTGTGCACAAGAAAGGAATAGCTCCATTATTAACGAGGATGTAGAGTTTGATCGTGAAGATTATCAGAAGGTTGTTTTACATAACAATCAACTAGGATTCGACTTACTAGCTTCTGAAGAATTAAAGCAAGATGGAAATCTATTCATCTCGCCGATAAGTTTATTCATGGCGTTGTCGATGGTCCAAAACGGTGCAGATGGCAATACCTTAGATGAAATGAATGCTGTCTTACATAGTAACGGAATGGACTCACTGGAGCTAAGTAAGGCTAATGCTTCATGGATGGACATCCTTCATCGAGATTCAGACCATATTCAACTACATGTAGCGAATTCCATCTGGTTAAATAATCGATTTTCCTTCCAAGAGGAGTTTACTCAATTGAACCGGGATTATTTCAATGCACACATAGAGGAATTCGATATTTCTACTGATGATACAGTAAACGAAATGAATGATTGGATCAAGCGTTCCACCAATCAGAAGATTGATGAGGTCATAACATCGCCACTTGATTCCGATACGGTGGCTATTCTTCTAAATGCGATTTATTTCAAAGGTGATTGGAAGTATGAATTTAATAAGAAAAGAACAGAAGTGAGCTCTTTTTATCTTGATGATGAAACATCCAAAGAAATACCGCTAATGATGCTTGAGGAAGAGTTAGCATACCTTGCTACTGATGATTTCCAAGCTGTATCACTACCATATGGAAATGAAGAAATGAGCATGAAAGTATTCTTGCCAAAAGAAGAAAAGGGCTTAAAGGGATTTTTGGAAATGCTGACTTATGATAATTGGAAGAAATGGACAGGAGATTTCAAGAAAAAAGAAGGAACAGTTTACCTACCTTCATTTGAGCTGGAATATGAACTAGTCTTGAATAATATATTGAAAGAGCTTGGGATGGAGTCTGCCTTTGATTATAATGCGGATTTCACACGAATGATTGAAGAAAAGGATCCAATTTGGATTAGTGAAGTGAAACAAAAAACATTCCTTGAAGTGAATGAAGAAGGTACCGAGGCAGCTGCCTCTACCTCTGTTGGAGTGGTCACGGAATCGGCTACTTTGGATGGACCATTCTACATGAGGGTTGACCGGCCCTTTTTTCTAGCCATTGTAGATGATGAAACAGAAACAATATTATTTATGGGAGCGATTCGTAATCCATAACGGATAATGTCACATCCCCCCTCCTTGTAATAACGATCCAAATACTAGTACATACTAGTAATCACAAAGGAGGGATTGATCATGGCGGATGAAAAAATAAAAGCACCATTCTACAAAAAATGGTGGTTTTGGTTACTTGTTATCATTATACTGTTATTTGTCCTTTTCGGTAGAGGGAATGAAGAGGATTCCTTAGAATCCCCGGAAAACGATAATGAACAAACGGATACAATAGACAGAGATATAGAAGAACAAAATACGAATGAAGATGCGACAGAGGGAGAAAATCCTGACGATGAGCAAGCTACGAGAGACAATTCCAATGCAGAAGAGACAACACTTCATGCTGGAAACTTTATAGTAGGGGAAGATATCCCAGTTGGTCGTTATGTCATTACTGGTGATGGTACGGGTAATTTATTTGTGTATGATGAAGATGGCTTACCTACTGTCAATGAAATTCTTGATAAATCTGGCGAGATGGGCGTAACCAGTATTACGACGAATTTGGAAGCTGGACATGAGATCGAAATCTCTGGCCTTGATAATGTAACATTTACCCCGGCAGAAACGTCCTTATCTAACACACTCTCCACAGGAACTTGGCAAGTGGGATTGGATATTGAACCTGGTCGATATGATGTCACCGCCCCAAGTGGCGTGGGGAACTTTGTTATCTATAACGCTATGGACCTGCCCGCAACAAATGAGATTCTCGATGCTTCTGGTGAACTAGGTGTCACGCAAATAACAGTAAATTTAGAAGAAGGCCAAGTGATTCAGATTAGTGGATTGAATGAAGTGAATTTTGAACCGAAATAATAGTGAGGCTGCTGACTTGGAGTTGGCAGCTTTACTTATGGGGAGATGAATATAGTTAAAGTGATTTAGAAAGTATAAAGTTCCCCCTAGTCTGAACGATAAGGTAAATGCCTGTACCAACAGATTCTGCTAGCTCAGTAACTGAACTAAACTAAAGCGCCTAGACAATTACTTCAACCAAAAGGAGCTCCGTAACAACTCAATTCACCCTAATGTCAAAAGTCAATATGAAGACTTAAGATTTTTTTAGATTTTTCATTCAAAATGTCATCTTCTGTGATATAATGTCGTTTGTATGTAACATTTTTACTTTTTGGGGTTTATAAGTATTTTTTAATAGATGCTTTTTAGGAAATAGATGGAAATAGGACAAGAGGTATAGTAGCCTTTTCTTTTATCCCAAAGAAGAAACTATGGAGGTTGAAGCATGGAAGAGACAATTTCCTTAAAGGAAATATTTGATGTTATCAAGAAAAGGATAAAGCTCATAATTGCTATTACGGTAGTTGCGGTGTTAGTAAGTGCTATTATTAGTTTTTTTGTTTTAACACCAACCTATCAATCTAGCACAGAGGTTATTGTTAACCAAAAGCCAACTGATCCAGCAGTGCAGTATAGTGTGAATGATGTAAGATTAAATGTAGAACTGATTAATACATATAGTCAAATAATTAGAACGCCTCGTATTTTAGATGGAGTAATTGAAGAATTAAATCTAAACCTTACTGCTTCAGAATTACAGGATAAAATAGCAGTAACTAGTCCGAATTCTTCACAGATTGTAATTGTTACAGCAACTGATACCGATCCAGAAACGGCGACGCAAATTGCTAATACGACGGTGTCTGTGTTCCAACGTGAAATTCCGGTACTTATGAATGTAGATAATGTAGAAATTCTATCACCTGCAATTACAGCAAGCAATCCATCACCAGTAAGTCCGAATAAGAAGTTAAACATTGCCATTGCACTTGTTTTAGGATTAATGGTTGGGGTTGGATTGGCATTCTTATTAGAATATCTTGATAACACGGTGAAGACAGAAAGTGATATTGAAAAGCGCTTCAATATTCCAGTAATTGGTGTTATTAGCCATATTGATGAATCGGATATTCAAACTTCTGCAGCGAATTATTCTCAAAATCGAAAGAATAGGGGGGCTTAAGGATGGCACGTAAAAAAAGACCAACAGTATCCAAGATGAGACATTTAATTACGAAGTTGAATCCTAAGTCACCTATAGCTGAGCAATTCCGTACCTTACGTACAAATCTTCAATTTGCATCGGTTGATGATGAAGTGCGCACAATGCTTGTATCCTCTTCTGGACCAGAGGAAGGTAAATCATCAACAATCGCTAATCTAGCAGTAGTTTATGCTCAACAAGGGATGAGGGTATTATTAGTTGATGCCGATTTAAGAAAACCAACCGTTCATTATACGTTCCGATTTGATAACTTAAAGGGATTAAGTAATATTCTAGTTGGTGATCTGGACATTAATGATGCTATTGTGAATACAGATGTAGATGGTTTAGATGTAATTGGTTGTGGCCCGATTCCGCCGAATCCATCAGAATTGCTTGGTTCAAAGCGTATGGAGAAGTTTATTGAAGAGGCAAAAGAATTATATGACATCGTACTATTCGATACTCCTCCTGTACTCGCGGTTGCTGATGCGCAAATTCTCTCGAACAAATGTGATGCTTCGTTAATCGTAATTCGTAGTAAGAAAACAGAATTTGATGCTGCGGAGAAATCGATAGATGTATTAAAGCAAGGAAAAGCTAAGTTCCTAGGTGCGGTGCTAAATGACCGTGATAAAAAAGAAGCGAATTACTACTATTATTATGGTAGTTGATAAAGTAAGTCTATCCCTTCTGTATAAAGATGAAGGGATAGACTTTTTTGTCGACTTTTGTCGAATAAACAGAATATTTAAAAAAACAATTACAAAAAGTACCTCATCTGCTATAATATTCATGTGGTTAATTCTAACTAGATAATTTTATATATGAGAAAATAAATTGAAAATAAAAGAGGAAAAAGAGCTTCATTGAGTAGGACAAGTAATGATTATCATTTCCGTGGATTAGGTGGTGGATGAAGTCATGATTGATGTGCATTGTCATATTTTGCCTGGTTTAGATCATGGACCCAGTACATTGACAGAAACTATTCAAATGGCAAAACAGGCAGCGAAATTTGGGATCAAAAGGATTGTAGCAACACCACACAATCAGAATGGAACCTATATAAATGAAGCAGAAGACATTCAAGCAGTAGTAGATTATATTAATGAGAAGATACGAGAAGAAAAAATACCTGTCAAAGTACTACCAGGCCAAGAAACCCAATTATATGATGGGATTTTACGTGATTTAAAGGCTGGAAAGATTAAAGCCTTAGCAGACACACAGTATATAAATATTGAATTATCGCCGGATGAGATTTCTGTGGATATGGAGAGTATTTTTTATGATATTCAACTAGCGGGCTTTGTCCCTGTTGTTAGTAATCCTGAGCTACATCCTCTCGTTCAGGATAATCCGAACCTATTGTATCGGATGATTAAGAATGGAGCATTGGCTAACTTCTCGGCTAGCAGTGTCATCGGTGCTCATGGGAAAAAGGTGCAAAAGCTCACTGAACAACTATTGAAGGCGAATCTTTTACATTTTTTAGGTACCAATGCACATATTAGTAAAACATATGGTATTCATTTTAAAGAAGCTATAGAGCAATTAACGAGAATGAATAGAGGCCATGCTTATCAGTTGATACGTAATAATGATTCCCTTATTCAAGGTTATGCGATTGAAAAAGAAGAACCAATGCGAATTAACGCTAACAAGTGGCAGTTATTTTGGAAATAGCATTATACTTTATAAAGTGTTATTGTTGTTGTATTATATTCTACTATTTCCATAGATGAAAATGCTCTTTTAGTTTTTTGCGGTGAGTGGAAGTTATGTACATAAATAATTTTAACTAGTTCCTATGAAACTATAAAACAACCTGATTAATTTGATATACTAAAGAAAAGTAGGAAGTGAGATTACAATGATCGACATTCATAGTCATATTTTGCCTGGAATTGATGATGGTGCGAAAACAATAACCGATAGCCTAGTAATGGCACAGGAAGCAGTGAAGCAAGGAATTCACACGATTATTGCAACACCACATCATCAGAATGGTCAGTTTATCAATGTTAAAGATGATATTGAAAAATATGTGGCAATACTAAATGAAACATTACAGGAAGAGAATATTCCTCTTACCGTACTAACAGGTCAAGAAACACGTATCCATGGAGATATGTTGCAGGAATTAGAAGCTGGTATTATTGCAACACTTAACCATACTCAGTATGTATTTGTTGAGTTTCCTTCTGGAGATGTGCCTCGTTATGCAGAGAAAATGCTATTTGATATTCAGGTTGCGGGTTACAAGCCAATTATTGTACATCCCGAACGTAACCGTCATATAGCTGAGCATCCCTCTACACTTTATAATTTCGTTGAAAAAGGTGCCCTTACCCAGGTTACCGCGGCAAGTCTAGCTGGTAAATTTGGAAAGACGGTGCAAAAATTATCCCATCAATTAATTGATCATAATCTAGCTCATTTTATAGCATCAGATGCTCATAATACAACTTCACGAGGATTTATTATGAAGGAAGCTTATCGCATTTTGAAGAATGAGCATGGAAATGAGACCTATTATATGTTCATGGAGAATGCGCAGTTAGTTGTTGACGGACAATACGTGCATCGTATTGAACCAGAACGGATTCAGAAAAAGAAAAAAGTATTTGGCCTCTTTTAGACAGAATATTATGTGAATCATTTACCATGAACTTAGCAAGAGGGGATGGATTTTTTGATTTCAGTATTAGTAGTAGACCCCTGGCGGATAATTCGGGAGGGTATACGAACACTAATCGATAATGAGCCGGATATAGAAGTAATCGGAGCTGCAGGAACAGGAGAGGAAACCATTCAGATAGTAGAGGAGCTTCAACCAGATGTGGTAGTAATGGATATAGAATTACCAGATCTAAAAGCGATTAAGGCTCGCTCCTTAATCAAAGAGATAAACCCAGATACTAGAGTTATTTATTTAACAGACATGAAGGATTCGGACATGATTTTCCAAGGGATTGCCAATGGGGCAGATGGTTTTCTTGTTAAACAACTCTATCCGGACATGTTGTGCCAAGCCATTCGTGATGCTGCGAGAGGTCAATATGTTATCTCTGGTGAAATTGCAAAAGTAATAGTAAACAGTGTGAGGAAATTGTCATTAAATAATAACCAGCTATTGGCAAAGCGATTGGAGCATAAGGGGATACATTTTACAAGACGAGAACTGGAGAT
Organism: Ornithinibacillus liuyingii; assembly: GCF_055550225.1. Lineage (NCBI taxonomy): Bacteria > Bacillati > Bacillota > Bacilli > Caryophanales > Bacillaceae > Ornithinibacillus > Ornithinibacillus liuyingii. Next base: position 143,749 of record NZ_JBPWOS010000009.1, read on the forward strand.
TGCTAGGTTCATTATGGATGGTGATACAAATCAACAAATTGCCAATCAATTACATATTTCCGAGGGAACCGTAAAGAATTATATAAGTTATATTTATATGAAACTTGGTATTAAAAAGCGCGATAAAGTAATCCAGTTTTTAACGAACTTGCTGAAGTGACAAATTACGACTAATTCCTACAATTTCATGACTTTGGTTACTGAAGTCACTATGAAACGTGACTGCAACTATAGTAAGATGATTGTGGTTAAGAAAAATAGGTCCAAAATAATAGGGGAGCTATAAATTAGGATGAAAATTTGTTTGCTTCAAGAAAGCAAGTTTTTTCTTTTACTTAATGAACAATTAATTAAATACGACCATGTGTGGATAGTGACGAGATTACCAGCGGATGTCGTGTTATTAGATGATGAGGAATTCACAGAACAAGATGTGACGAATATAGTACGTGTTCTGAAAGAAGAAAAGGTCATTTTAATCACGAATAAGTATGAGGAGTTACCTGTTCTTTCGTTAATAGATGCTGGTGTCTGTAGTATGCTTCCTAAGCAGAAGTTACTCTATAACGATTTGGTAACATTTTATTGACCATACTATTCGTATGAAACGTGTGGAATATGATCAGTTCTCGATCCGTGCACAATTGGAATGTGATTTAACACTCAAGCAAACTAAAGTTGCTTCATTAATGCAACATGGGCATTCAAATAAAGAGATTGCGAGTTTACTAGGGATTTCTGAAGGTAGTGTGAAAGTGCATGTTAGTCAGATTTATGTGAAGTTAGGCATAAATGAACGAGCAACAGCCATTAAGGAGCTAGGGAAATATAATAAGCAAAGATTGAGAAAGAAAGAGTGATCAAACATTGAGCTATCGCCAGAGATTATTAGGACTAATTTTATTAGATTCAGTGATTGTAACATTTGCCGTTTTCGTTGCGGCGTGGATTGCTTATCCTAACGCACCAGATGGAGAGTATTCCGTTTTAATCTATACTTCTATATCATTATTACTATTCCATCATCTATTTGCATTTATGTATAAGCTATATAATAAGGTATGGGCATATGCGAGTGTCGGTGAACTAGTTGCCATAGTTAAGGCAGTGACATTCTCCGTGGTGTGTGCTGGGGTTGTCCAATTTTTAGTTAATGACTTTACCATATTTCGTAAAGCATTAATCGTAACATGGTTATTACATATCGTATTAATTGGTGGTTCTCGTTTCATCTGGCGTATCGTTCGGGACCGTTATATTATGAATGATGCTGGTAAGAAACGGACTTTAATTGTTGGTGCTGGTGCAGCAGGTTCTATGATTGCTCGTCAGTTTCATTTTAATAATGCTCAGAGTGAACTATTGCCAGTAGCATTTGTAGATGATGATATACATAAGCAACGAATGGAAGTGTATGGTGTTCCTGTACTTGGAATGATAAAGGATATTGAGTCGATAGTAGAAAATCATCATATTGAGCATATTGTTATCGCCATTCCGTCATTAAAAAATGATGAGCTTCAACGGATTGTAACTTTATGTAATAAGACGAAAGCAAAGGTAAAAATGCTACCGAAAATTGAAGATTTAATGAGTGGGAAAATTTCGGTTAATACCCTTCGCAATGTAGAGGTAGAAGATGTACTAGGTCGTAAACCGGTCGAGCTTGATATTAATAAGATTTCAGAATATGTTACTAGTAACACCGTAATGGTTACAGGTGCGGGTGGTTCGATTGGTTCTGAGATCTGCCGTCAGTTGATGAAATTCACTCCAGGTAAGATATTATTAGTTGGTCATGGAGAATACAGCATTTATAAAATTGATATGGAATTACGTGAAGTGTATGGTCAAAGCGATATCGAAATCGTACCAATCATTGGTGATGTGCAAGATAGACAACGTATGTTTAACATTATGGAAGAACATCGACCTTATGTCGTATATCATGCAGCAGCCCATAAGCATGTACCACTAATGGAATATAACCCACATGAGGCAGTGAAGAATAATGTGATTGGAACTCGTAATGTTTCAGAAGCAGCAGATGCCTATGGTGTGAATACGTTTGTTTTAGTTTCAACCGATAAAGCAGTCAATCCGACGAATGTAATGGGGGCCACGAAGCGTGTTGCTGAAATGATTGTACAATCAATGGCCCAACATAGTAAGACGAAATTCGTTGCGGTACGTTTCGGTAATGTTCTTGGTAGTCGTGGAAGTGTTATTCCACTATTTAAGAAGCAGATTGAAAAGGGTGGACCAGTTACAGTTACACATCCAGAAATGACGCGTTACTTTATGACGATTCCAGAAGCTTCTCGCCTTGTGATTCAGGCCGGTACGCTTGCTCGCGGTGGGGAAATTTTCGTGTTGGATATGGGTGAACCTGTCAAAATAGTAGACTTGGCGAGAAACCTTATTAGATTATCTGGCTATACGGAGGAAGAGATTCCGATTGAGTTCTCGGGGATAAGACCTGGGGAGAAGATGTATGAGGAGCTTCTTAATGAGAAAGAGATTCTTCCGGAGGCTGTGTATGAGAAAATATATATTGGTAGGACAGTAGATGTTAATACGCAAGCTGTACAGAACTTGATAGATAAATTTAACTCCTATAATACGGTAGAGTTGAAGGATGCATTGATGGGGATTGTGTTTGAAGAGCAGCAAATGGCTGTATCAAAATAATTAAAGGTAATAGGGGATGGAAAAATGAAAACAGTAAAAAAAGCAATTATACCAGCAGCTGGATTAGGGACTAGGTTTTTGCCTGCTACGAAAGCAATGCCTAAGGAAATGTTACCTATTGTAGATAAGCCGACCATACAATACATTATTGAGGAAGCTATTGAATCTGGTATAGAGGATATAATTATTGTAACTGGTAAAGGGAAGCGTGCCATTGAAGATCATTTCGATCATAACTTTGAATTAGAAGACAACTTAATCAAGAAGGAAAAATTTGAATTACTTGATAAAGTTAAGGCATCAACTAATGTTGATATTCATTATATTCGTCAAAAGGAACCAAAGGGTTTGGGGCATGCAGTTTGGTGCGCCCGAAAGTTTATTGGTAACGATCCTTTTGCGGTTTTACTAGGGGATGATATTGTGCAAGCTGAGACTCCCGGTTTAAGACAGTTAATTCAACAATTTGAAGAAACTAAATCATCCGTAGTGGGCGTCCAGCAAGTTGCAGATAGCGAAACTCATCGTTATGGTATCGTTGACCCTAGTACAATTGAGGGAAGACGTTATCAAGTTAATAACTTTGTTGAGAAACCTGCGCCTGGTACTGCGCCCTCAAATTTAGCTATTATGGGTCGCTATGTTTTCACTCCTGAGATATTTGATTATCTTGATAAGCAGCAAATTGGAGCAGGTGGGGAGATTCAACTAACAGACGCTATTCAGATGTTGAATGAAGTTCAGAAAGTATACGCATATGATTTTGAAGGTAAGCGATATGATGTAGGTGAAAAACTAGGATTTTTGACTACAAATATCGAATTTGCATTACAAAATGATGGTATGAAAAAAGAATTACTAGAATATTTAACTGATCTATTAGGCGAGAAAACAGTTAAAGGTTAAGGGGATGGTGATAGGTATCTTTTTTAAAGGTGTCTTTCACCACTTATTCATAAAATACAAGGAGAAGAAAAATGTATTTGAAGGTGAAAAGGTTAATTGACATAATTCTATCGTTAATGGGATTAATCGTTCTATCCCCAATTTTTTTAATTTTTATTCTTGCTATTAAAATTGATTCTAGGGGACCCGTTTTGTTTAAGCAAAAACGAGTAGGTATTAATAAGACTCACTTTAATATCTTGAAATTTCGTACTATGAAAATCGATACACCAAGAGATACTCCAACGCACATGTTAGATAATCCAGAACAATATATTACTCGAGTAGGAAGATTCTTACGAAAAACTTCTTTAGATGAGTTGCCACAAATTTGGAATGTATTAATTGGGGAAATGAGTATTATTGGCCCTAGACCTGCATTATGGAATCAGTATGATTTAATTGCTGAGAGGGATAAGTATGGTGCCAATGACGTTCCTCCTGGATTAACTGGTTGGGCACAAATTAATGGTAGAGATGAACTTCCTATTGACGTGAAATCAAGGTTAGATGGTGAATATGTGGCAAAAATGAGTTTTGCTTTGGATGTAAAATGCTTCTTTGGCACAATTGTAAGTGTTGTGAAAAGTGATGGAGTAGTTGAAGGTGGAACAGGCACAACTACAAAAGACGAAATTGCTGGTAGTAAGGAGAATATTTCAAAATGAAGAGAGTACTTATTACTGGGAAGAACAGTTATGTTGGGAATTCATTTGAGGAATGGGTCGCAAATATTTCCCCAAAGAATTTCTCAATTGACAAGATTAGTGTAAGAGACGATTCTTGGAAAGATAGAGACTTTTCTCAGTATGATGTTGTATTGCATGTGGCTGGGATTGCACATGTTTCTACGGATCCTAAAATGGAAGAACTGTATTATAAGGTTAATAGGGACTTGACGATAGAACTTGCTAAGAAAGCAAAAGTAGATGGTGTCAAACAATTTATTTTTTTGAGTAGTATTATCGTTTATGGTGATGGGGGAAGTGCAAGAAGATTTATTGATCGCAATACCATTCCAACCCCTAGTAATTTTTATGGAGAAAGTAAACTACAAGCAGAAAAAGGCATAAAGAAATTAGATGATATAAACTATAATATTGTAATTATTAGACCACCTATGATATATGGTAAAGGTTCAAAAGGGAATTATCCCAAATTGGCAAGATTAGCAAAAAAGTTACCTATTTTCCCAGATTTCGATAATGAAAGAAGCATGTTACATATTGACAATCTCTCTGAGTTTATCAGATTAATAATTGATAATGAAGAAGAAGGTTTGTTCTTTCCACAAAATAAGGAGTATGTTAAGACGAGCGAAATGGTACAATTGATTGCGGAAGCTCATGGAAAGAAAATAAGGTTAGTGAAATTGTTTAATCCAATTATTAGATTACTATTTAATAGAGTTGGGATTGTAAATAAAGTCTTTGGTAATTTAGTTTACGAACAAAAAATGAGTATTTACAAGAATTCATATCAAAATGGTGATTTAAAACAAACGGTCTTCAAAACGGAAAGGTTAATCTAATTATGCTATATGAGACAAAAACAAAATCAAGTAAAATAAAAAAAGAACTTCCGAAATATTCAGTTCTAATGTCCATCTACTATAAAGAAAAACCGGAATATTTAATAGAAAGCATAGATAGCATGCTTTCACAAACGGTGTTACCCGATCAAATAGTAATTGTAAAGGATGGTAAATTAACTAATGAACTGGATATTTTAATTGATAAGTATAGGGTGGAATACCCAAATTTATTTACTATTCTTCCTTTATCAAACAATATAGGTCTTGGGAGAGCTTTAGATGAAGGGTTAAAATACTGTAATAATGAACTAGTTGCTCGTATGGATACCGATGATATTTCGTTGTCTACTAGATGTGAGAAGCAACTGCAAGCTTTTGTAATTGATCCAGATTTAAGTATTGTTGGTACTATGATTGATGAATTTTATGACAACCCTTCTAATATAGTTTCGTCTAGAACAGTACCTACAGAACATAACGAGATTTATAGCTTTATTAGGAGAAGAAGCCCATTCAATCATCCAACTGTAATGTTTAAAAAGTCAGAAGTGGTCCGTTGTGGTGGATATGGTTTGTTGAGAAGAAAACAAGACTTAGATTTATTTTCTAGGATGATGAATAGTGGTTGTAAAGCAGCTAATATAAATGAATCACTTCTACTTTTTCGCTCTAATGAAGATAGTTTTAAACGTAGAAAGAGCTGGTCCTACTGTAGGAGCTATATAGTCGTAGAGTATACAATATGGAAAAGAGGCCATTGTTCAATTATGGATTTACTTTATGTAATAATGGGACAGATTGTGATGTTTCTTTCACCTATGTGGTTATTAAAGTGGTTATCTAATAATTTTCTAAGAAAACAAGTATAGAATTAGATATAGATATAACTAAGATAGTGGGGTTAAACTTAAAATGATAAAATCCATAGAATCTAATGTGAATTCATTTCTACAAAAATTTCCTGTATTAAAAAAAATTGTAAAACGAAGTTACCAACTAGGAATGTATTTATTATCTCCTAAAATAAAGGCTGAAGGTGAAATTATACGTATATCACCAAATGATGGCATGGAATATTTTTTTGGTTATTATGATAAGTCACCTTGGGATGCAAGTGATAGGTATATGCTATGTTTAAGGGCAAAAAATACTTATTCTTCTGTTGCACCTAATGATCCTGCAGAAATATTGTTGTTTGACACATATGATAATAACTCATATAGAATCTTAGGGAAAACAAATTCATGGAATGTCCAACAAGGTTGCATGTTACAGTGGTTAGGTCCACGCTATGACAAAGAAATAATTTATAATGACTTTAGAGACGGGGAGCATTGCTCCATAATAGTTAATATTGAAACTAATGAAGAAAGAGTTATTCCCGCGCCAGTTTATAGTGTTTCGAATGACGGGAAATTTGCTCTCACTTTAGACTTTTCACGATTACATCGACTAAGGCCTGGATATGGTTACTCCAATAAGGTAGATAAATTATCTAATAGTAAGTGCCCAGATTCCCCTTGTATTTGGCATGTTAATCTAGAAAATGGTCAAATTAAAAGCATATTGAATTATACTGATTTTTTTAATTTCGATACAAGACCTGAGATGATAGACGCAGAGCATAAGGTAAATCATATCATGTTAAACCCCTCGGGTAGTAGATTTATGGTTTTACATCGATGGTTAAATGGTAATCAAAAATTTACACGACTTGTTACCGTTGGAACAGACGGTAAAGAAATGTTCAATCTAAATGATGATAATATGACATCTCATTGTTATTGGAAAAATGATTTTCAGATAATTGCCTATGCTAATAAAAAGTTAGAAGGTAATGGCTATTACTTAATGGAAGATAAAACTAATAAGTATAAAAAAATGTGGACAGAGCTAGCATCAGATGGGCATCCAAGTTTTTCTCCTAATGGTAAAATGGCTGTCACCGATACGTATCCTAATAGAGCAAGAGTTTCTACTATATCTATAATATTAGGTAATAAAGTAAGAAATTTAGCAAGAGTTTTTGCGCCATTTAAGTATGATAACGATGTCAGATGCGACTTACATCCTAGATGGAATAGAAAAGGAGACAAAATTTGCTTTGATTCAGTGCATGAGGGTACTAGGGGGCTATATGTTGTTAATGTACAAATAAAGAATTGATTTATTTATTTTGAACATATGTGAGAGGAGTAATTTATGAACAAAATAATGATTATAGGTTCTTTTAATGGGAACAATTTAGGCGATAACGCTGTGTTGGAAACGATTATTGAATCTATAAAAGAAAAACAACCTGATTGTAAAATTTATATACCGGTTTCAAATATATCATATATAAAGAATAGTTACTCTAATGATAAAAATGTAATACCCGTGAATATTAATAGAAAAACTGGTGCATTACGATTCTTTAGTATACAGACAATTATCACACTGCTTAAATGCGATGCAGTTATTACTACTGCTGGAATATTATTTGATTATAAATGGTATAAAATATTTACTTTTAGTTTTATAACTACTTTGGCTCCTTTACTGACTTTGTCCAAGATCTTTAAAGTTAAAGTTATTGGCTTTAACGTGGGAATAATTAATAGGGGATCTTTTGTTGGAAGCAAAATATTAAGATATGTCCTAAATCTACATGATGAAATATATTTAAGAGACCCTCTAGATATAGTTGTTTTAAAAGAACTGGAGGTTAAAAGCAAATTCCATGAATCTGCGGACGTTGTATTTATGGGAAAGGTTAAAGCCGATTTTAGCCATATTATCACTGAAAATCACAGGTATAGCTCCTCATTAAAAATTGGGATTAATATTAATTCGTACCTTGGTGAATATGCAGATAATGCTGCAGAGATGAATAATAGCAATGTGTTAGACTTTATTGCAAATAACGTTAACTCTATGATAGAAAATGATAATGATATACTTATTTACTTATTACCTACTGCTAGAATGGATTTAGAGATTAATCAAAGGTTAGTAGATAAAATATCTAATAGAGATAATGTGATTTTTCCTAATATTACTAGTACTGCAGAGTATATAAGTTATATTAATAATATTGATTTATTTATTGGTATGAGAATGCATTCTTTAATATTTGCAACATTAGCTGGCAAACCTGTTATTAGTTTAAATTACAGTTCGAAAGTTACGGGATTTATGAAGAGATTAGGATTTAATAATTACTCTGTGGATATTTCAGAGATTGACAATAAGATAATTAATAATAAAGTTAATTTACTAATAAAAGATATGAATAGAGTTAGTGAAATGCAGTCCAATAATATGCAATTGTTGAAAGAAACAGTAAATAATTCTTTAGATTGGCTGAAATAAAAACATAGCAAGGAATTGTATAAATGAAGAAAATATCGTTAATTTCTGGAGCAAAGTGGTCATTACTAAGTAATATTATTCAGCTTATATTCGGCGTTATAACTATACTTATAGTTACAAGAATGTTAGGGCCAAGTAATTATGGTTTTCTAGAGACTATCTTAGCAATAATAGCTATATCAGTACTTGTTAATGACTTTGGGATTTCTCCATCAGTTTCAAGATATATAGCTCGTAGTTCTCATGATATTACAAAAGTTAAAGTTTTATTTTCTATGGGATTCTATGTGAAATTATTTACTGCTTTGTTGTCATCTATAATTATATTTACAATACTTCCGCTTTTAGATAATTTATTAAATATTGATCTTCAAAGTTATAATATATTGATAGTCATACTTATTTTTCTAAAATCTTTTAATGACTATTTTGGCAAAGTGTATCAAGGAGTTAAAAGGTTAGATATACTAAGCAAAATAAATATTTATAAAAACATTGCCCACCCTTTGCTTGTTTTCTTACTTATTTCTTTAGATTTAGGAGTAAGTGCTTATCTTTTAGCTGAATGTTTTATACTAGTTTCAATATTAATAGTAAGTTTAATTTATATAAATAAAGAAAGATTGTTAAACTTTCAATTAGATAAAAGTACTTTAATGTCAATTATTAAATACGCATTTCCAATGTTTATTATTTCTATAAGTTTTGTTATTTTTATGCGAAGTGATATTTTTATGATTCAATATTATAGTAATTCTACTGATGTAGGATTATATAGTTTAGCTGTTATTATTGTAAGTAAAATTCAGATTTTATTTGTTGCGATTGGAACAGCAGTAGGGCCAGAATTTGCGAGTATGGATGAAAATGGAAGGCGTAAACTATTTCTTAAAGTTTATAAATTAGTTTTAATGCTAGCTTTACCAATGGCAGTTGGTTTATTCTTACTAAGTGATTTAATAATTACAGAATTTTTTGGAGAGAGTTATGTAGAAGCTATTACAGTTTTACAATTTTATTGTATATTTATGTTCTTTTATTGTTGCAATGCTGTGTTTAGTCCTCTACTCGATTATATAGGAAGAGCAAAGTTACGTTCAGTATTAGTAGGAATTGCTGCTGTTTCTAATATAATATTAAATTTATATCTAATACCAACCTATGGAATTAATGGGGCAGCATTAAGTACAGTGATAACTTATACTGTTTATTCTATTATAGTAATTTATATTACTGTGCGCTTTTCAGTTAGTTCAAACGATTATAAATTCATCTTGTTAATAAACATAAAGGTTATTTTATCGGTATTCATTATGTCTACTTCTATATTACTAATAAGATTGTTCGTCAATAATAGTATCATTAATATTTTTATATTGATAGTAACCGGTATTATATTTTACTATATTAGCATTTTTATTAGCCGTTTGAGTACAAAAGAAGAAGTAATGAGTCTATTAAGAACTCGAAAGAATAAAATGGGAGAATCAGAATTAACATGAAAAAAACACTTCATATTTTATCACTATCTCGTCAAGCGGGTGTAGAAGTAATGTTTATAAATTACTTAAATTACCTAAAAGATAGAAACCCTGAGGATTTAAAAAAACAAATTGTATTTGCCTTTAGTATTTCTAATTATTTTATAGAACAGTTAAATCTATTGGGAGTGGAATATCATATTGCACTTAGATCAGGTAAGTATGATTTTAGATTTTTGAAACAGATAAGATTACTGCTTAAAAAGAATAAGGTTGAAAATATTTATGGTCAAAATTTTATAGGTAATATAATGGTAGCAATTATTAGTTTGTTATATAGAAAAAAAGTTAATATAATATGCCATGAACATGGAACAGCGTGGAGCGCTAAGGGGTACAAGGTATTATTAACTTATTTTTGGGTTTGGAAATCAGACACAATAATATGTAATTCTAATGCAGCTAAGATTATTCTAACACAGAGGTTCAAGGCGGATAGTAATAAAATTAAGATAATTTATAATGGGGTACCTTCTGAAACCAGGAGAGAAGAAACTAAAAACAAAGATCAAATTTTATTTGTTGGAAGATTAGAAGCAATAAAGTCACCAGAAACAGTTATTGAATCAATGAAATATATAATAAAAGTGAAGCCTAAAATGCAATTAATTATGATAGGAGATGGAACTAAGCGACAAAAATTGGAAGAATTAACTTATAGACTTGGTTTAGAGAAGAATATAATTTTTACTGGTTATTTATCCAGTGACATAATAAAGAAATATATGGCGGGTTCTAGCCTTCTTATTCTCCCTTCAATAAGAGAAGCTTTAGGAAATGTTATATTAGAAGCTGCTTTTCAAGGTACCGCAACTATTGCAACAAAGGTTGATGGTATCGCGGAAGTTATAGATCATAATTATACTGGGGTTTTGATAGATCCCACTTTGGATGTAAATCAGAAAGATGCACCTTTATTTGTTGTTGATCCAGAAAGTAACATATTGAAAAAACCAAAAAGAATAAATCCTAAGATTCTAGCTGAAAAGATTATAGAAGTATTAGATACCTCAGCTTATATAGAAATGGGAGATAATGCGAGAAATAAAGTAATTAATAATTTTAATTTAGAAAAATATATAGAAAATATTAGTAAGGAACTTAGTTAAATGAACAAATTTCCAAAAGATGAATCCCTAAATAGCCAATTAAATAATAAAAAGTTAGATCCAATACATAACTTTTTTATGAGATTAACTATTTTATATTTCGTAATGTTAATTTTTGGTTACTCTTACGGAATAACAGTAATGGGTAATATTAGTTTAAGGATTCCAGATATATTGTCAATATTTTTAATTGTTGCTGGATTCAGTATAATATTGCTCCAAAAAAAATTTAATATGAATCCACTCGTATTTCTACCAATTATACCTTTTCTGATTTTAGAGGTCACATTTCCAATACTTGGTGGATTTTTTGAAACAACAATATTAGATGCTACTAGTGGTTTGAGAATATTATTACTCTATGGTCCCGTAATAGTATATTTTTTAGTATTTGGATATCAAAATATTACACTTTTTGAAACCAAGTTTCATAAAACCCTTAAAGCAGTAGTGATTATCAATATTTTATATAGTACTATACAACTTTTAGTTGTATTTAACTTAATACCAGACACTATCTTAATAACTAAGTATTTACAAAGTTTGTCCGTCGATGAGCATTTTCAAATTACTGATGCTCTTCGTGCTAGTGGTTTTTTTGCGAATTCAACTTCGCTATCAGTATTTGGAATATTAAGCATGTCTTATTTTTGGGCTAAGTTTATAAGATTTAACAGCAATGTGGATTTAATTTATGGAATTGCTTCACTTTCCTTAATAGTAGTATCTACTTCTAGAACAGCTTATTTAACTGCATTTATAATTATACTTGTAACAGCATTAATAAAGTATAAGCAATCACTCAAATTTATGATCTCAATCTTTATCATAATAACTATTCTAATTATCTTTTTGCAAAATACTGTAGGAGTCGACACCTTTTTTTCAAGGTTTATTAGGCTGGAAGATGGTATACAGAATGATTATTCACTAAGTTATAGAACCCAATTAATATGGCCGTATGTTATCGAGGGACTTAATGGATTTCCATTAGGTACTCTTATACCACCTACTCAAGTTTTTGGGGTGATTGATTCTGGGTATTTAACATATTTTGCTCAAGGGAAATGGCTTTTTATAGTGAGTATAATTTTCTTATACCTAAGTTTAATACTTATATTTATTAAACAGGTTTTAAAAAAGAAAAAAGGTTGGACCCATATATTATTATTATTTATTTCTATTTATATTATCTCTGCGATGGTAATTAGTAATCCATTGAGATCTCCAATGGTAATTTTCTTTTTGTTGATTACGATTATATTCATTAATTTTGAAAGAAGGTCAATATCAGGTGAAAATTCTATACATAGTATCAACATTAGCTAGAACTGGTCCAACTAATCAGTTACTAAATATCGTTAGTAATTTGGAAGATAATGAATTCGAATCAATGATAATAACATTATCCCCAGAACCTAAAGATTCATTAATTGATAGATTTTTGGAGAGAGGTATTAAAGTTAAATCACTAAATTTTTCACGATATCAAGGCATTGTTAGTGCTGGAAAAGTAGTCAAAAAAATTGCTAATAATTATGCTCCCGATGTTATACACACTTCTGGCATAAGGGCTGATGGAATTGCGACAAAACATCTAAAAAATTTCAACTTGGTTTTAAGTGTTAGGAACTTCCCATTTGAAGACTATCCAATGAAATTCGGGAAGATTCTGGGGAATATTATGGCTCGAAAACACTTGAAAGTTATTAAAAGTAATAACCATTCTATTGCTTGTTCAAGCACATTAGCCAAAAAATTTAAGGATAAACTAGGTGTTGAATTAAAAGTTATTCAAAATGGTGTAGATACAAATACCTTTAAAAAATTAGAAGATTCTTCTAAAAAGGAACTTAGGAAAAAATTAGGAATAGATGTTCAAAAGAAAGTGTTTATCTCAGTTGGATCAATAATCAGGAGAAAAGATCCAAGAACCGTTATAGAAGGATTTCTCAATTCTGCAAATAGTAAGGACAGTTTGCTGTATATGCTTGGAAATGGGAATCTATTAGATGATTTAAAAAAGGACTTTGCTAATGAAGACAATGTGGTTTTTTTAGGGTCTATCCCTAATGTGGTGGAGTACCTTCAAGTTTCAGATTACTTTGTTTCAGCGTCTTTGTCTGAAGGGTTACCCAATACTGTGTTAGAAGCATTGGCGGTAGGCTTACCTGTTTGTTTATCAAATATAGACTCTCATGAAGAAATACTAGATTTAAATTGGGAAGCTGGTTTTACCTTTGAAATAAATAACATAGAGGAACTATCTAATAAACTAACCGAGCTAGTAAAAAGCAATAAAGAAGATATGTCAAATAGTGCTCTTAATTTAGTAAACAATAACCTCAGCGCTAAGATAATGTCGAAAAGGTATCAAGAGTTATATAAAAAGGTATCAGATTTATAAACTATTGTTTTAATATTCAAGTTGATATCCTAAGCAGAAATTGGAGTTGATTTTATTTGTTGAAAAACAGATTACATTCTAAAAAAAAAGTTTACCTAATAACAGGTACAGCAGGTTTCATAGGATACTATCTATCAAAAAAACTGCTAGATCATGACTGTACAGTGATAGGTGTAGACAATTTAAACGACTACTACGATGTGAATCTAAAACAAACAAGACTGGGATTACTAAAACCTTATGAGAACTTTACTTTCATCAAAGCAGACATTTCTAACAGCAAGGTGATTGACAGTCTATTTGAGGAGTATAAGCCAAACATAGTAATAAACCTAGCTGCTCAAGCCGGAGTTCGCTATTCCATAGAAAATCCAGATATATACATGCAAAGCAATGTGATTGGTTTCTATAATATTCTTGAGGCATGTAGACATTATCCAGTGGAGCATTTAATTTATGCTTCTTCTAGTTCTGTCTATGGAGCAAATAAAAAGGTTCCATTTGAAGAAACGGATTTTGTGGACAACCCTGTGTCGCTCTATGCTGCGACGAAAAAATCAAATGAGTTAATGGCACATACATATAGCCATTTGTATAAGATTCCGGCAACTGGCCTGCGTTTCTTCACTGTATATGGTCCAATGGGGCGACCAGATATGGCTTACTTTGGTTTTACAGATAAATATTTCGCTGGAGAACCTATAAAAATCTTTAATAATGGAGATTTTGAAAACGATCTATATCGTGATTTTACTTATATCGATGACATTGTTGAGGGGATTGATAGATTAATAGAGAACCCTCCTACAGAAACGGTTCCACATACTGTCTATAACATTGGCAATAATAATCCAGAAAAATTGATGGTGTTTATTGAAACACTGGAAAAAGCATTAAGTAATGCATTGGGTAGAGAAGTAGAATTTAAGAAAGAATTTGAACCAATTAAGCCTGGTGATGTACCTGCTACTTATGCCTCAACTGATAGATTACAAGCAGCTGTAGGCTTTAAACCAAAAACATCGATAGAAGTAGGATTACAGCAGTTCGCTAATTGGTATGTTGATTATTATAACAAGAATTAGGAATTAAATTGTCTTATTAGTTAAAAGACTTATATAAGGAGTTATATTAAAATGAAAATAACGGTTGCGGGAACAGGTTATGTTGGTTTATCCAATGCGGTTCTCTTAGCGCAAAATAATGAGGTCATCGCACTAGACATAATCCCTGAAAAAGTAGATATGATTAATAATAAGAAATCTCCAATAGTTGATGAAGAGATTTCAGAATTTCTAGAGACAAAAGACTTACATTTAAAGGCAACAACTGACGAACAGGAAGCGTATCAACAAGCCGAATTTGTCCTTATATCTACTCCGACTAATTACGATCCAGACAAAAATTTCTTTGATACTTCTTCTATAGAGACAGTAATTGGAAAGGTGTTAGCGATTAATCCAAATGCGATTATGGTAATTAAATCAACTATTCCAGTTGGTTATACACAATCTGTTCGTGAGAAATTTAATACAGAGAATATTATTTTCTCACCAGAGTTCTTACGCGAAGGAAAGGCATTATATGACAACCTATATCCTTCACGAATTGTAGTAGGGGAAAAATCAGAGCGTGCAAAGGTGTTTGCTGATTTACTAGCTGAAGGTGCTTTGAAAAAAGATATACCTGTTCTATTTACAGACTCAACCGAAGCAGAAGCTATCAAACTCTTTGCTAACACTTACCTAGCAATGCGAGTCTCATTCTTTAACGAATTAGATACCTATGCAGAGTTAAAAGGTTTGAATACCCAACAAATCATCGAAGGAATCAGCCTAGACCCGCGTATAGGAGGACATTACAATAACCCTTCATTCGGTTATGGTGGTTACTGCTTACCTAAGGATACGAAACAATTATTAGCTAACTTTGCAGATGTTCCTAATACGATTATTAAAGCAATTGTTGACGCAAATGATACGAGAAAAGAGCATATTGCGGATATGATCCTGAAGAGAAATCCTAAGGTAGTAGGCATCTATAGATTAACAATGAAAACAGGTTCTGATAACTTCCGAGAATCAGCTATTCAAGATGTCATGAGTCGCATTAAAGGTAATAAAGTGGAAGTTGTTATCTATGAACCTGCTCTAATAGATGATATATTCTTTGATTCTAGAGTAATTCATGATTTTGAAGAATTTAAGAGTATTAGTGATGTCATCGTTGCGAATAGACTTTCAGCTGACTTAAAAGGGGTTGAAGAAAAGGTTTATACTAGGGATGTATTTAGTAGAGATTGAAATGAACCTTAGATTAAGTTTTACTTTTGGGTTAGAGAAGAGACTAAAGATCAAAGCGGCAAAAAGTTAGAGAATAAGAAGAGAAGTTATGAGTCTAGTTAATAAGGATGAGAAAACTAGAGTTAAGTTAAGAGTCATATTCTAAATAAATCATACCATTAGCCCACATCTTAGAAATAGATGTGGACTGTTTTATGTTTACAAAATATTAACGTTACTGTTATGAGATCAAAAGGAACCATTGTGTTGCTTGCAGTTTTGATTCATTAATCATGAATTTGTTAAAGTGCTAAATGTATAGTGATAGTCCACCCACTAGTGAAGTGGTATTTTCAAAAATCCTAGTTCACAAGATCCTCAGCCCCCAAAACCACGAGGCTGGACAAGAAACCTGTCTCCGCGTCCCATCTATTTCTGAAACAAAAATGAATTAATAATAGCAAAGTATTCCCGAATATGCGTTTGAACAAGAATGTGTTTTGGTGTTTTAGACGGTGCTGCATATACGGTAAAACCAACTCGGCTACCAATCATTTTGGCCCGAAACATATGAAAATCATTCGTGACAACAATGATTTCTGGATTTAATTCAGAGGGCGCGAGTAGTTCCTTCGAAAAAAGAAAGTTCTCATGTGTGCTCGTTGACTTATCTTCTACTAAAACATCCGTTGGTTCTACCCCAAGAGAAACTAAGTACCTTTTCATTGCTTCACCTTCGGAAATTTGCTCATTGTAATCCACTCCTCCAGAGGTCACAATAGTGGTTGGATTCTGCTGATAGAGTTCATACGCTTTATTTAATCTCCTTTTTAATGTTGGAGATGGTTCTCCGTTAATCAAACCAGCACCAAGTACTAAGATTGGAGCATTGGAACTGGGAGGTGGATCTTCTTGTGCCTGATACATTAGAATTTCGAGAAACACAATCATAACTACAGATAGCACGATAAGTACTGTGAGCATGTTTCGTAGCCACTTTTTCTTTCTTATAAAAGAAAAAAATCTTTGATGAAATATAGCTAATAATAGAAAGATAATTCCCATCACCGTAATAACGATAATACCAAAATCAATATTCCCACTTACATAATAAAGGGAAAAAACATAAAGAAAACAACTAATTGCCAATAGGCCGAAAAGAATAGACATAGGATACAACCTTTCGTAGTTTACTAGAATATATGTTAAAGAATATGTAGATCAGGCTAATAGTCCCTATTTATCTCTAAATTGGTCATGCATAATCTCTTTATAGTATTCCGCATAACCAACCATTCCCAGTTCCTTTGCTTCCCTAAGCTCTGTCTCTCTGTCATAAGGGACACGTACAAAGTTAATCGAATTCGCCCCATACGAACCATCAACGATGACATAGGTAGCGTCCACCACATCTAAACCGACACTTCCAACATTGCAGAGGATTCCAATATCGTAGGTTCTAAGCCAGGTCAGGTGAATATCACCATAAAATACCATATCAGGCTTACGAGTGGAGTGAAGGGATTCGGTTTCTTCACTATTCTCAAAAAGGGACAAACACTTTTCAGTTGGATGATACTCCGGGGCAATTCGTTCAAAAACGCTCCTCGGTGATGCATGGAAACAACGTGCTAGTTTGCCGTTCAATTCAAATTCAATATAGAAAGGCAAGGAAGCAAGATACTTATAATCCGCTTCTGTTAAGCGATTCTGAATCCAATTAATCGATTCATGATCAATCTCATCCCGAATAAATACATCCCAATTACCATAAATAACTTGATCGCAATGCTGTTGAACAAGTTCAATACATTCCGAACCACGTGGCCCCTTTCCAACCAAATCCCCTAAGCAAAATATCTGATCAACACCACGCTTTTCAATATCTGCAAGAACCGCCTTTAGAGCCGTTAAATTACCATGAATATCTGAAATGATAGCAATCTTTGACAAACTAGCTTCCCCCTTTGATAGCTTTGATTTTAGTTTATACTAATTTTTGGAAAAATTGAAGAAGGGACAGAGGTTTAGGTTTCTCGTCCAGTAGGACAACTAACCTATCCCTATGTCCCACCGTTTACTTCGCCCACCCGAATCAATTATAATGTATTAATTAGGAGGGGATGGTTATTCAACACGAGAAACATTATGAGGTTATGAAGAATCCAACAGGTAAGCAGCGGTTAGGGTTGGCCTTTTTGCTTGGTCTGTTATGTATGTTAGGGCCATTTAACATAGATATGTACTTACCGAGCTTTCCAGACATTGCCCAAGATCTGAATGTCCAACAATCACTTGTGCAGTTAAGTTTAACTGCATGTTTAATCGGCCTTGCTGTGGGGCAACTTATTGTCGGACCAATTAGTGATGCAAAAGGAAGAAGAAAACCGATATTATTATTTATTAGTTTATTTGCTTTAGCTTCTATTCTTTGTGCACTTGCACCGAATATTATAGTTTTAGTGATTGGTAGATTTCTACAAGGATTTACTGCATCAGCTGGTATTGTTTTGTCTCGGGCTGTTGTACGTGATGTCTTTACTGGTAAAGAACTTACGAAGTTTTTCGCATTATTAATGGTTATAAATGCAACAGCACCAATGGTTGCGCCAATTAGTGGTGGTGCATTATTACTTTTACCATTTACTTCATGGCATACGGTCTTTATCTTTTTAAGCTTACTGGGTGTTGCAATAGTTATTACCGTAGCTTTTAAACTAAAAGAAACGTTGCCAGAAGAAAGACGACAACCTAGTTCGATTGGAAATTCGCTAAGAACGATGGGGAGTTTGTTTCTTGACCGTTCGTTTATTGGTTATGCTATTGTTGTCGGCTTTGTTCAAGGGGGAAGTTTTGCTTACGTTGCTGGAACACCATTCGTATACCAAGGGATATATCATGTTTCACCACAAGTATTTAGTATTTTGTTTGGAATAAATGGGTTAGCTATTATATCAGGAAGTTTTTTAGTTGGACGTTTGAGTGATATTTTTGAAGAAAGAAGCTTACTTCGTACAGCAGTATTAGTCTCCGTTAGTGCGAATGCAGTCTTACTTTCGATGGCTATTCTAAAAGGACCGCTATTTATGATTGTTATACCGATATTTATTCACATGATAACGATTGGAATTATTTTAACGAGCACATTTACATTAGCAATGAAAAATCAAGGTCATCGTGCAGGAAGTGCCAGTGCTTTATTAGGCATGTTTCCTCTAGTAATTGGGGCAATCGTAGCTCCCATTGTTGGAATTGATGAAACAACAGCAATTCCAATGGCAGCTATTCTATTTAGTTGTTCCTTCATAGGGTCCATCGCATTTTTTGCATTAACTAGAAAGTTGGACAGCCATACAGAAAGTGCTGAATTAGTTGCAGAGGGTTAAAGTATTGAAGTGAAGCATAGGGGAGTTCCCTGCGCTTCACTATTTTTATTAGGGGGACAGTCCCTCCCTGCTTAACGCGGTAAATCGTTGAGGGGATTGTCACCTCTCATCAACTTCTAATCTTCTTCTCGTTTTTCTCTAATTATGATGGTCTAAAGTTAAGATATCGAATATGAAGGAGGAAATTAAAATGAATAAGAAATTAGTTACAGGTGTGTTGATTATCGGTTTATTATTAAGTGGTACGACAATTGCAGCAGCAAACTTGAATGATAATGCAACAACAACGAAGAAAGATGATACGGTGAAAACAGAAGTAGTGAAGGAGAAGGAGGGGATAATTTCCCTAGAAGAAGCGATAGAAATTGCTTTAGCTGAACATCATGGATATGTGGAAAGTATTGAGTTAGAGAGAAAACGTGGTAAAGTTTATTACGAGGTGGACTTCGAAAACCCCGATGTGGATGTATATATTGATGCTTCTACCGGTGAAGTATTACGAGTGGATTGGGATGACGATGATGATCGTTATGACGAAAACCATAAGCCAAACATGGAGAACATTATATCAATAGAAGAGGCGAAAGAAATTGCTGTTGCTGAAGTTGGTGGAAAGGTTATTGAAATCGATCTAGATAAAGATGATGGTCGATATGAGTATGAATTGGAATTAAGAACAGATCGTGGCGAAGCAGAAATTACGATTGATGCGGAGTCTGGAGAAATTGTAGAACTGGAATTAGACTAACGTACCCATGGTTCCGCCAGAAGAGTTTGGCGGAACCTTTCTACTGCATTTGTTTATGAAAGTAGTAGGGTTTTATAATTGTAGGGTTACTAATAAAAGTCATGAAATAGCGTTCTTATAGCAATAATAGATAAACAACCGCCAACCAAGTGAAAAATGGATTCCCTGAGAACCGGACTATCCACTTTTGTGGTTAATCATTCAATTCCAACGTCTCATTGATATCTGTTGATTTAGAATCTTGCCCGGTCAAGCGTTTATAGTAATAGGCAATCTTCTTTATAAGATTGCCGCTTTCCCAATATTCTGCTGCTTCCACATTGACTTTTAACAGGATAACGTTAGGATCATCATACGAAGTTTGCATGATTTTCTCGTGTACTTTGCTCCAATATTCTTTTTTCTTATCTGTATCTTCCACGATTTCCGCCTTTCCACGGACGGAAACATAAGATTTACCTACATATGCTACATTAACATCTTGGTTATGTAATATTTCCTCATATTTATCTGTCGCTTTTTTAGTGAAAAACCATAAGTCACCGTCAAATTCTACTTCTTGTGTTTTCATGGGACGAGAAACAAGCCCTTCTTCCGTAGCCGTAGTCAACATGGCCGTGTCTACATCTCTAATTAACTCTCTTAAAGTTTCAATTTCTTCTTTCTTCATCTTGTTAGACATTTTTACCACCTCTTTCATGGTTATATACTAACCTGGATACCAACTTTTATTCAGGTATTGCGGATTACTAAACATACGCTTAGATCTTGAAAATGTTTGATCTTTTCCTGTTATACTTCTAACCTTATTTTGTGAATATGATGTTATTATGGAGGTGATAAAAATTATGGGTTCATTTTTAGTCTTTGTTCTGATTATTTTAACCGTTGTGATTGATTTTTATTGGTTGGATATAGATCGTAAAAGATGGGGTTGGATGAATAATTGGTCTAACAGGAATAAAACATTATTTTTAATCGGTTTTATTGTAGTTTCCAGTTTGATCTATTTCGGCTTGAGTACTGAGTACCTTAGGAGGGGATAGATGTACCTTGGACCCGGGAGGTGATGGGGAAAGGACCGTTAGACCTGTCCCTATGGTCCATCTTTGAGATAGAAGTTATGAAGCTAACGAAGCAATTTAGTGAAAAAGCAATTAGTAGAAATATTTTAATAGTTGCACCCCAACAAAGTTTGGCGAATTTCTTGGTTCCTCCTAATAGTAATATTTTTATATTTTTGGGAAACAGGTCTTCGTTCAAAAATTGGAAATGGATTGTATAATAATCGAGGGCGATTGTTGGAGTGTTGAGCAACTTATATGGTTCACGTGGTCCACGAAAATATCAAGTAGAAATGAGGAATGAACCATGAAGATATTAGCACTATGTAGAAGCTCTCGAACGAAGAACTTTATAGATAGATCAACTTACAGAGGTGAAGTCGTGAAATATACTTGCCCTTGCTGTGGTTATAAAACATTGGATGAAGAACCACCAAACACTTACGACATTTGTGAGATTTGTTTTTGGGAAGATGATGGCTACCAATATAAATATCCTGATGAAACAGGCGCCAATTATGTTTCCTTTAGGGAAGCACAACAAAACTTTATTAAATTTGGAGCTAAAGGTAAAAGAAGTCTAAATTTTGTAAGACCTCCAAAGAAATCAGATAGGAAAGACGCTAATTGGAAACCGTTATAGTGTATAATGTTTTTCTTGTTCAACTATTCCTTATATTAGCGGGACTTTTTTATAATAGAGTAACAAGATAAGTATGTAGGATTATTTTGGGAGAGTGAATACATATGGGGGAGAATTGGATGGGACAAGGAACCTAGGCCCCTGTCCCATCTCTCTTCCTTTTGCTACTCTAGTACAGGCTCTCTTTTAAAGCTTAGCTTAGCGATTATCACACCAAGTAATGCCCCAACGACTGCTGGAACAACCCATTCAAGGTCAACATCTGCTAATGGTAAGGAGGCGTGAATCTTCTCAATCAGTTCTAACTTCATTCCAAAAGCATTTAACCCACTGATGACAGCAAACACACCTGTAAAGGAAAGGGCACTTACATAGACGATTCTTGAGCCTTTAAACTGACGATGGAAAAATGTTAGTACAATTAATACGATCGTCAAAGGATAAGCAATTACCAAGAAAGGTACGGAGACTTTTAATATTTGGCTAAGTCCCATATTGGTCAGTGTAAAGCCAATTAAAGCTGTAACGAAGACAACTGTTTTATAATTTGCTTTCGGAATTAATTTAGAAAAATATTGACCACAAGCTGATGTTAGGCCAACCACGGTCGTAAAGCAGGCAAGTGTAAATATTAAACCTATTAGCACCGTTCCACTCTGTCCAAATAAACTCGAAGAAACGGCAGATAGAATTTGAGTACCATCTGCAAATTCACCCGTAACCGCCATTTTACCACCAATAATCCCAAGAGAAACATAGACTACAGTGAGTAGTATACCTGCAATAAGTGCTGCTTTTAGCATGTAGCCTTTTAATTGCTTATCATCAGAAACACCCCGCTGACGAATAGCTGTCAAAATAACAATTCCAAAGGCAAGTGTAGCTAAGGCATCCATAGTATTATATCCTTCTAAAAATCCTTTAAAAAACGCTCCCGACTCATACCCACCAGTTGGTGTTTGAAAGCTTCCATTCAGTTGCATGAAACCAGTGACACATAGGATGACTATTGCCACTAGTAAAATTGGCGTGATAAAGCGCCCTAGATACCTTTCTAGATTAGTAGGATTTAAACTAATGAGATAAACGAGTATAAAGAATACAACAGAAAACACTAGTAAAGCGATGGTTGCTTTCGGTCCATCCATAAAAGGCATGAGTCCCATTTCAAAAGCGACATTTGCATTTCTTGGAATAGCTAGAAAAGGTCCGATAGATAAATAGACAATTACCATAAATACGGTACTAAATACCGGGTGAACTCGATTTCCTATTGCTTGAATTCCTCCCTTAACCCGGGCAATCGCAAATATAACCACTAATGGCAACCCTACGGCAGTAAGAACAAACCCAGCCATCGCTAGCCAAAATGTAGTACCAGATTGAGCACCTAAAAATGGTGGGAAAATTAGATTTCCAGCTCCAAAGAACATAGAAAATAACATAAGACCGATAAAAAATGAATCAAATTTACGCATGGTGTTTCTCTCCTTTAAGTTGTTTTTGAATATAAAAAAACCCGCCCCTTAAAAAAAGGGACGAGTTTATACTCGCGTTACCACCCTAATTCCGCAGAAAACTAAAAAACTGCAGCGCTCAAGTCAACGTACTATCATACGCGTTCCATTGTAACGGAGGACAACCCGTCAAAGCTTACTAGATTTTCAGCTTTGCATCTCAGAGATGATTTTCGGATAGGGGCTGAACACCGACTCTCACCAAACGCCGGCTCTCTTTGGATCAGGATTCCTAACTTACTGCTCTCGTCATCGATTTATGTATTAAAAGTAACTTATCAGATAATAATAGACTTGTCAATAATTTTTGAAAAACAAATACGGGGATAGCGCTACAACTTGAGATGGGACAAGGAAGCTGTCCCACCTCATTTAACTTTCCGTGTTTCGTGCGTTGGATTTTCCTTTATTTCGTCTTTGCTCATCTGGTCTTTTGGCTTTATTATGTTTTTCCTTCGGTGCGTGTGAGTCCTTAACCATATTTATCCCTCCGTTTTCACCATAATGTCATGAAGGTTCTATAGGTTTATTGTTATCGAATTGTGTGAAAATATGCAGTAGAATGTTGTTGTGTTTTCGAATTATTTTTTTAGCGTAAAGGCAGAGCTAGTACCTTTACGGTGGTTCTCATGCTTTACTTAAAGCACGTTGATGCCTATCGATGATCTAATCACAAAAGTTGCATTGCTTACTTAACGATATAGAATCTGATATAATGATTGGATATTAGCATCTAGTACTAAAAATGAGGTGATATTGTTGAATAGAGAAGATTTAATTGCACCGGAAAATTATAATATCGTGATGGAATTTGAAAAATATGCTACTGAACCTAATCGTGTTGCCGTAATTTTGGAAGACGAGCAGGGGGACCAACGAAAAATAACCTATCAAAACTTAATTAAAAATGCGAATAAGATCGGAAATATATTTAAGGAACAAGGTCTTAAAAAGGGAGATAGATTACTAGTTATGTTGCCCCGTCTCATTGAAACATATGAAGTATATATTGCAGCATTAAAAACTGGCATTATCATTATCCCTAGTTCAGAGATGTTGCGAACAAAAGATTTGCAGTATCGAATTTCGCATGGAGAAGTAAGCGGAGTCGTATGCCATTCAGATTATACGGACGAATTTAGGGCGATTGACCAGTATGAGGAGCTTACGAAATTTACTATAGGTAATTCTATTGATGGATGGAATCATATAGATAGTCTAAAGACTTCTGTATCCGATCAATTGGATATCGTTCCAACATCCAGAGATGATCTTGCATTTTTACCATATACATCAGGTACAACGAGTAATCCAAAGGCGGTTATGCATACCCATGCTTGGGGCTATGCCCATATGAGTTCTGCACCAGTACATTGGCTTGGAATCCATGATGGTGATACCGTTTGGGCGACGGCAGCTCCAGGCTGGCAAAAATGGGTATGGAGTCCATTTTTATCTGTATTAGGAACGGGTGCCACCGGGTTTGTATATAGCGGAAAATTTGAACCAAAGAAATATCTATCATTAATAGAGACTAATAAAATCAATGTATTTTGTTGTACACCAACTGAATATCGTCTCATGGCGAAACTAGATAATCTACAGGACCATGATTTATCAGCAGTCCACAGTGCTGTTTCCGCTGGAGAACCTTTAAATCGTGAAGTTATCGACCAATTTGAAAAGCATTTTAATATTACGGTTAGAGATGGCTATGGTCAAACGGAAAATACATTATTATTAGGATTTTTAAAAGGTATGAAAGTAAAAGCGGGCTCAATGGGGAAACCAACTCCAGGAAATAATGTACAATTAATTGACGAGGACGGAAATCCTGTCAAAGTTGGAGAAGTTGGCGACATAGCAATTCCACTAGATACCCCAGCACTATTTAAAGGGTATTACAAGGATGAGGACCGTACGAGGAAAACCCGTCGTGGTAACTTCTATATTACAGGTGACCAAGCTTCATTAGATGAGGAAGGATATTTCTGGTTTGAAGGTAGAAATGACGATATTATCATTAGCTCAGGCTATACAATCGGTCCCTTTGAAGTAGAAGATGCTTTGGTCAAACATTCAGCGGTAAAAGAATGTGCTGTCATCGCTAGTCCAGATGAAATTCGTGGAAATATCGTGAAGGCATACGTTGTTCTACAAAGTAACGTGGTAAATAAAGGGGAGAAGTTAGTGAAAGAATTGCAGGATCATGTGAAACAATTAACTGCTCCATATAAATATCCAAGGGAAATTGAATTTATTGATGAACTACCGAAGACATCATCAGGTAAAATCCGCCGTGTTGAGTTAAGACAGCGTGAAAAAAATCAAGCATAAGAATAAACTTCCATCTATTGAGGTACTATCCTTTAAAGATGGAAGTTTTTTATTGGTTATGAGGGAAGGGGAGCGTAGAAAGGTAACAGAGAGAGTGCTGTCTGTGCCCTAAATGCCGAGTGGAAGCGAGAAGAGGTAATAGATAGAGTGTGTCCGTGCCCTAAATGCCGAGGAGAGGCTGAAAAAGGTAACAGAGAAGTGATATCCGTGCCCTTTTACCGGAAAGGAAGCGGAAAAAGGTAACAGAGAAAGGTGATCCGTGCCCTTTTACGGGATTGGAAACAGGAAAAGGTAACAGAGAAGGCTGATCCGTGCCCTTTTACCGGAAAGGAAGCGGGAATAGGTAGCAGAGAAATGATATCCGTGCTCTTTTACCGGAAAGGAAGCGGGAAAAGGTAACAGAGAAAGGTGATCCGTGCCCTTTTACGGGATTGGAAACAGGAAAAGGTAACAGAGAAGGCTGATCCGTGCCCTTTTACCGGAAAGGAAGCAGGAGAAGGTAATAGAGAGGAAGCCTCAGTGCCCTAAATGCCGGGGGGAAAGCGGGAAAAGTAATAGATAGAGTGTGTCCGTGCCCTAAATGCCGACGGAAAGCAGAAAAAGGTAATAGATAGACTGCATCAATTCCCTAAATGACGAAGGGGAGCGAAAAAAGGGCACAGATGGCTACGTGGTGGATATGGAGTAAGTTCATATAAGTGACACCCCTTCTTTTTGAATCAGTACTAGTTTAATATAATAAAAATCGCCATGCCAATATCATGACAATTTAACGGTTGGAGCGCCTTTATTTCACTATTGTATAGGTAATGAGCATCCTAATCAGAGATTACTTTTACCAAAAAATCAATCGATTGAAAAAATATTTCTAATATTATGTTACAAATCTATATAAAATGTGACAAAAAATGGTATAATTTTCAATGAAAACTTAATTGAAAGAAGAGGTTAACATGTCAAAAGTGACAAAACCAAAGAAAAAGATGGCTTTATGGAAAAAAATAGTGATTTCGGTGCTTGCCGTGTTATTAGTTGCTGTAGTTGGTGGGGGTGTTTATGCATATTCCATCTATAGTAATGCAAAGAAAACCGTTAATGAACATATGTACAAAGAGGTAGTTAATATTGATCGGGAAGTAACGAAGCAGAAGGTAGAGAATCTAGATAACTTGAATATTCTATTAGTAGGGTTAGATGCTCGTGCTAATGAGAGGGGACGGTCCGATACGTTAATGATCCTATCGTTATATCCGGATAAAGACCAGATGCAGCTTGTAAGTATTCCGCGTGATACACGTACTATGATTGTTGGTAAAGGGTATGAGGATAAGATTAACCATGCGTATGCTTTTGGTGGTATTGACATGTCAATTGCTAC
The DNA here is from genome assembly GCF_055550225.1 of Ornithinibacillus liuyingii. Classification (NCBI taxonomy): domain Bacteria; kingdom Bacillati; phylum Bacillota; class Bacilli; order Caryophanales; family Bacillaceae; genus Ornithinibacillus; species Ornithinibacillus liuyingii. The sequence continues at coordinate 170,685 of NZ_JBPWOS010000009.1, forward strand.
AGTAGAGAATTTACTCGATATAGAACTAGATTATTATGTTGAAATGAACATGGAAGGGTTAACGGAATTTATTGATGAATTGGGCGGAATTACCGTACAGAACGAACTAGATTGGAAATCTGATGGTTACCATTATAAGAAGGGTGAGCTTAACTTAAATGGTAAAGAGGCTCTAGGCTATGTGCGTATGCGTAAGCATGATTCTACTGGGGATTTTGGTCGTACGGGACGTCAACGACAAGTAGTGGAAGCGGCGATTAATAAGGGGGCGAATATCGCTTCTATTGGGAAGATTAATAGTTTTATAGACATTCTTGGTAATAACATGCATACCAATATGGATTTTGACGATATGAAAAACCTATTATTGAATTATAAAGATGTTCGACGTAACACGACAGAGTATATGTTACAGGGTAGCGGTAAGATGATTGATGGAATCTATTATTACCTAGTTCCGGACGAGGAATTGCAGAAGGTTCATGGAATGATTGTTGGGGATAGTAGTTTGGAATAATCATAGATGGATATAGGGTAGCATTAATTGTTGATATTAGTGCTGCCTTTTCTTTAGGCATGACTCTGATTAATTAAGTAGATGCTACTTATTTGAGAGGTACTTACTATTCTATTGAATTGCAGTGGCTAGTCAAAGTAAGTATAAAGGCTATATTATTCGCAGTAATCGTATTGTTTAGTATTTCAGGAATTTTATACTATATTATATATAATGAAATTTAAACCGTTTAGAAAGGAGGATGAAATTGGAGGTAAAGAAAGAAACCATTGGAATATTGGCATCATTTCTATTGGCCCTTCCTCTTCTAGGTGGAGGGTATTGGGTGATTAATAGTTTAATGAATCAGCCTGCGAAAACGATAACAGATCAAACGTCACCTCAATCTATAGAAGAACCAGAAAGCAATGTAGACGGCACTCATATTTTTGTTAAAGATGAGATATCCATTACCGATTTAGACGATAGCTATCGGTATAATTCAGAGGAAGAGACTGAAGCGATGGTTTTAGAAGATACGGAGGATACGGAAGATAATTCAATGGAAGAGGAAGTTGATGTGTCGGATAGTATCCACGAGGACAATGTAGGAAATGAGAATCAAAACTCTTCAGTGGCAAACAGCACAGAAAGAACTAATGTAAGACAAGATAAACAACCTGTTCAAGACAAAACGAATAACAAGCCAGCTACTACGCGACCAGAAAAGAACGAACAAAAAGAAAAAACGACAGATTCTAAAAACAAAAAAGATGACAAGCAAACGTCACCACCTAAAAAAGAAGAAAAAGTCCCACCAGAAGATAATAAAACGGATTCTAATCCAAAGGATAATGAAGAAAAACCAACAACACCTAGTGATACCAATGAAGATAATACAGGTTCACAAAAGCCACCATCAACGGATAAAGGTGATCCAACAGATGAACCTGGAGGTGGAGATGCTAGTGAAGTACCGGAAGCACTGGGATAGTACGGTTAAATTAGCCTTCTAGCGTTAGACTAGAAGGCTTTTAACATTATTATTTGGGTTTGTTCTTAAATATGAATATTACCTTTGGAATTGAATGGGATTTATCCGGTGATGATGAGTTTTACGGTATAATTTTAGTGTGGTTGAGACAAATCGTTTTAATTCCAATTTTATATAAAGGGAGGAACAATCCCTCGCCACTTTAACGTGATAAACCACTAATCACTGTTCTTCACTAGGTTACTATTCCCCCTTATTCCCTTGCACCTTCGTAATGCCAATTCCACTAAAGATATAAATCAAAGCAAAGATTATTCCAAGATAAGTCATCGGAGCATAAAGGAAGAATTCTCCAGTTGATACTTGTAGTGTTTCCGCTACAAATGCTCCTGTAACGCCCCACGGAATGAGTGGGGCTAGAGCGGTTCCGGTATCCTCCATCGTACGAGACCAGTTTTTACGATGTAGACCAAATTTGTCATATAGTGGACTAATAATTGGACCGATGACAGCATATGTCACATAGTAACTTCCTGTAATGGTGAATAGAATACCGTGTAGAGCTAAACTAGAGCTCATCATAGCCTTACCACTTTTAGCTAATGCGACAATTTTGTCTAGTAGAATTTGAACCACTCCGGCTGATTTTAATGGGGATCCAAATACCGCAGCACTAATAAGCAAAGCAACGGTACCCAACATACTCGACATTCCGCCTCGTTGTACAATCTCATCCACGATTGGTATGTTTGTTGCTTGAGAATACCCATTATTTAATGCTGAAAACACTTCCAAAACATCTCTTCCTTGGAAAATAACCGCCAATACACAACCAGCAATAATACCTACACCGAATACAGGAAGTGTTGGCTTTTTAAAATAAATTAAGAGTAAGACAAGTAGTGGTGGAATAATTAATATCGGGTTGAGATTAAAATTCTTGCTCAACGTGGATAGAATCAAATTCACATTCTCACTATTCTCGATTTGCCCACCGAATTGGTAGCCTAGAATCAAATAAAGGACTAATGAGATAAGATAACCTGGAATCGTTGTCCAGAGCATATGTTTAATATGGTCAACAAGCTTCACCCCAGCCATGGTTGGTGCCATAATCGTGGTGTCAGATAAGGGAGAGAGTTTATCTCCAAAGAAAGCCCCAACGACAATAGCTCCAGCCGTGTAATGTACGGGAATACCAAGTCCAAGCGACACACCCATTAAGGCAACCCCTACTGTACCAATGGTTCCCCAGGAAGTTCCTGCCATAATAGACATAAACGAACAGACAAGTGCAGTAATAATTAAGAAAAAGGACGGGTCAATGCTTACCAAGCCATAATAGACAATTAATGGAATGGTTCCAGACAGCATCCAAGCACCGATTAGCATCCCAACAGCTAGCAAAATCAAAATAGCTGGAAGCATCGATTTAATTGTTTCAATTAAGTCTTCTTCTATCTTTTCCCAGGATATTCCCCAGATAAGTGATAAGGTGATCACGACTACCCCAGCTGTAATGAGTGTAATAGTGGTAGGGGTTCCAAGATATATGATGCCGCCTAAAACGACAGTAAATGATAACACAAGCAGTAGAATCGCTTTCCAAGTTGATAGTTTCATAGTTTTTTCTCCTTTTTTATGAACTTGCTTTGTAACGATGTATGTAGCCTTTTATAATTCGCACAGTAAATCAAGTGCGCTTTTGTCGACTATTCTCGTTGAGCTAGTTTATTCATTTACCTTACCTCCAATGCCTAAAAAGTAGCCTGTCTTAAAAATGGAGATAGAAAAAAAGACACAAAAAAACAATGATAGAAAATAACCTATCATTGTTTCCAATATGGCATCTTCCATTCGATCAGTAGTTCTCCATGCAGACCTGCATGACAGTATGCCTCTTATTCAAAGACATCCCAGCAATAATAAGATTGACCCTTATTACGCTTCGGCGAGCATTCCTTTCCACAATCATCATCGATGTCATACTCCGATTGATTACTCATAATGTTCGCGCCTCTACCTCACCGACCTGGTAAGGTATTATTAAATTTTTCAACAAATTATACTATACTAGATAATTTGGTATGTTTGCAAGTATTTGGAATCATCAGGGTATTGGATTGTATGCAAGCAGGAGTATGTTAGCATTCTACTATATTGGTAGCTGGTAGGGCTTGTTTTACAACTCCAATTCAATTCGTATAATTGCAATTAGATGTACACCTCTATCTAACATACCTGAAACCAAATCCATCCAACATCCGTATATAAACTAAAGGAGTTGCTTTTTATGAAAAAACTGATCGTTACGATCATTTTCCTATTTACCTTTTTCATTTTTGTAGAGCCAGCATTTGCCGAAGTGGATTATGTTATTAAGGATGTTCAGATAGATGCCTATTTAATGGAAAGCGGGGATGTTGCGGTAAAAGAAAGGTTCACGTATGATTTTGAAGGTGAATTTAATGGTATTACTCGCACGATAATTCCGAAGAAAGGTACCGCTATTGAAGATTTTGTAGCAAGTGAAGCTGGATCGCCATTGAAGGTAGAAAAAGAGGATAGCGAATATAAAATCTATCGAAAAGGTAATGAAGAAACGGTAACGATAGAACTCGGTTATACGATTATGAATGGGGTAGAGGTGTATCAGGATGTTGCCCAGTTCTACTGGCCATTTTTTGATAGTAGTAATGAATCGGTATATGAGAACATGACGATTTATGTACATCCACCTGCTAGGGCGGTTCAGGTTACGGCTTATGGTTATGATGAAGCATATGATACAGCAGAAGTAACAGCGGATGGTGGTGCCGTATTTTCATTAGGTTATGTGGAAGATGGGAAGAATGGGGACATTCAAGTAGTATATGATGAGACACTTTTTGGTGCTGCTCCATTAACCAGTGAAAAAATGATGAAAGATTCGATTCTGGAACAAATAGCAGATAATGAAGCTAAGCTAGCCGCGTTCCAGGATAGGAAAGCATGGTTAAATCGTATCGCTCCTTATATAGTTGGTGGCTTTGGACTATTTCTTGTTCTATTGCTCTTCGTCAGCATACGGCAAAAAATGGAGCTAAAACATGATGTGCAACGCCGTATAAAAGAGGAGTTAACGATACCTAAGCTTAACATGAGCATACCAGCAACAATCTATTATACTAATTCATTCACACCGAAAGACCAGTTACTAACGTCATCTTTATTAGAATTAGTTCGGAAAGGTTATGTGCGAACAAAAAATCAAGAAACGTTCTTGTTAGTCGATCGTTATACCGAGTATGACCATGAGTACATGTTAATCAACTTTTTATTTGATACGATTGGTAATGGAAAAACATTTAGATTTAAAGAACTGCAAACATTTTTAGAGGATGAATCGAATCATAATGATTACAACGAACATGTTCAAGCATGGATATACGCAATAAAGCAAGAAGTAAAATCGAAAGAACTTACTAAAGCAAAGAAAGGCTTTAGATGGACGGTTGCCCTCTTGAGCTTGCTACTTGTTCCATTAGCCGTTTTCTTTGGTATTCATGAACTGTTTATGTGGATGGCAGTTTCTATTATTCTGTTTCTTGGATTACTTGCTTTTAGTATTTTTTACAATCCGAAGACATTAGAAGGTGCGAAGATTTGGGAGGAATGGAAACAGTTTAATAAGAACTTCGATAGAATACCACCCAATCAATTGGAGAAATGGAGCACAGATGAGCAAATCATCGCTGTTAACTATGCATATGGTATGAATGATAAGGGAATAAAAATATGGAATAACCCAATATTCACATCGAATAAAAGCATGGATTCATCGAACGTTATGATGTATCTGCTTCTTGCATCAACTGCGAATCTGCACTTTAGTGAGGCAGATACGGTTACTGCTGCAACTACTAATTCATCCTCCACGACGACTGTAGGGACTGGTACAGGAGTAGGCGGTGGTGGTGGAGGTTCGGGTGCTTTTTAACCATGTAAAGTGCTTAGTGGGAGGATGCCCACTAAGCATTGTTTTTTTGTGCAATAGGGTAACGTGCACATTTGTTTAGCTTGATGAATCGACTTTTAAGATGATTTTCCCGATGTTTTTATTCTCTTCCATGTGTCGATGTGCTTGTTGAACATCCTCAAAAGCAAAGACAGAATCGACAATCGGTTTAAGCTGTTTTGATTCAAATAATTCTATCGTAGCTTGGGAAAAATCAACTGTTAGCTTCGCCTTATATTCATCACTTCTAGGTGTCAGTAATGTGCCTGTTAGTTGAACTCGTTTGCTCATTAGTTCCATCAAGTTCACTTCTACTTGTGCTCCCCCAAGGATACCAATTAATACCCAGCGACCATCCACCTTAATACTAGATAGGTTTTTGTTCCAATAGGATGCACCGACAAAGTCTAGTATCAGATCGACCCCTTGACCATCGGTAATGTGCGATACTTCCTCAGAAAAATCCTTTTCCTTATAATTGATTCCGTAATCTGCGCCTAAGGATTGTGCAAAATCTAGTTTTGCTTTTGAGCCAGCTGTTGTGATAACGTTTGCTGAAGAAATCTGTTTTGCCAGCTGAATTGCTGCAGTTCCGACACCACTTCCGCCAGCATGGACAAGTACGGTTTCCCCTTTGTTCAGGCTACCTAACCAATATAAGGTTTGATATGCGGTTAGAAATACTTCTGGAATGGCCGCTGCCTCTTCAAAGGATAAGCCTTCTGGAATAATCATTGCTCGCTCTGCTGGCATGATTGCATATTCTGCATACCCTCCACCATTCACAAGCCCCATCACCCGAGTACCGACTTTTACTTCTGTATTCGGTCCGACTTCTTCCACGATACCAGCTACTTCAATTCCTAGAATGGGATTCGTCATATAACCGGTCCGACCTTCACGATTAAGAATATCCGTACGATTAATTGCTGCGGCTTTTACATTAATTAATAGTTCACCTTCACGGGGTTCTGGCTTCGGTACATCTGTCACATGTAATTGTTCCGCTCCACCCGGTTGTTTCGTCATAATCGCTTTCATATTGATAACCCTCTTTTATGTGGATTTTTTTAAAATATAATTCCTTTTTAGCGTATCAGATGTTGGTGGGGGGATTCAAGTGAGGGTGTTTGGGGCGCTTTTCGCTGTCAGTATGAACACACTCACTTAACGAATATGTATTTGACGTATACTATTCCTCTTCCATAACCTTATTCGAACTCTTCCGATGATCATAACGTTCTGATATTTGAATTTTATATTCGAGATTCTTCTGATAATCCTTCGAGAAAACACAGGCATAGAGAACGTCTAATAAGAAGCCTATTGAGTTATTGGAGCTAAAGCTGCCTATTTTGGAATATAATTTTTCCCTTGTTGTAATTCGAAATACACAATCGGCTTGTTTGCTTAATGTATTGTCTCCAATGCTTGTTATTGCAATGATAGGTGTTTTTCTTTTTTGTAGTAACGGGAGAATGTTATGAGAGACGTGACTTTCTCCACTATAAGAAATAAGAATAGCCACTGTCTGCGAATTAGAACTTGCTGCTTCAAATTCCGAATCAATAGAACAGATGCTAACTCGCTTCCCAATCCGGTTCATATGTGCTTTAAAATCATGGCAGAGGATGAGGTTGTTTGTAATGCCAAAAATTTTAATTTCTGTTGCCTGATCTAGTAGTGTTGTTGCCTTTTGTAAATCATCAAACTTCATAAGTGACAGTGTGTCTTTGATGGTGTTTTGATGTAATGTTGCCATTTTATTGGCGATATTTAGTAAATGATCATGCTCATGGAATGGGAAATTGGCATCTACATTGGTAAAATGGCTATTTAAATATTCCATTTCATGAAGAAAATGATCTTTAAGCTCAATCCATCCATTATAGCCGAGCTTTTTAGCGATTCGAACTAATGTGGAGGGATGTGTAAATGTTTCTTCTGCTATCTGCTTTGTCGTTTTGTCTCGGATTAATTCAAGCTGTTCAAACATATAGTTGATAATGGCCCTCTCAGAAGGGGAAAAAATGTCATCTTTCATTTTTTCGGTTAGTAACATAGCGCATCACCTCTCTTTACTATACCAATATGTAAATGCTATTTACAAAAATAATAGATTTTTGTAAACGAATCTGTGAATCTATAATAATTATCACCAAAGTCACTTGTTTATCTTATCCTCCTACTTATAATGAAGATGTAATAATGAAAACAGTTACAAACTACCAACTGCAATTAGAATAAGGAGGAAAAAGTAATGACTAAAGGTGTTAAAATAGTAACCATTGGTGGAGGAAGTAGCTATACTCCTGAACTGATGGAAGGTTTTATTAAACGATATGACGAACTTCCTATTCGAGAAATTTGGCTTGTGGATATAGAAGATGGAAAAGAAAAACTAGAAACAGTAGGTACCATGGCACAAAGAATGTGGGATGCTTCCCCTTATGATGTAAAAGTACATCTAACGTTAGATCGTCGTGAAGCATTGAAAGATGCGGATTTCGTTACCACGCAATTCCGTGTTGGTTTATTAAATGCTCGGGTGAAAGACGAACGTATTCCGCTTTCTTATGGAATAATTGGTCAAGAAACGAATGGACCTGGTGGAATCTTTAAAGCATTTAGGACTATTCCAATTATCTTAGGTATAGTAGAAGATATGAAGGAACTATGCCCAGATGCTTGGCTGATTAACTTTACAAACCCTGCTGGTATGGTAACCGATGCGATTATACGTTATGGTAAATGGGATAAAGTTATCGGACTATGTAATGTTCCAGTTGGTGCGATGATGGCAGAGCCCGAACTAATCGGAAAATCTCTAGATGAGCTTGTATACTCATTTGCCGGTATAAATCATTTCCATTGGCATCGTGTGAAAGACTTACAGGGGAATGATGTAACAGGCGAAATCATCGAAAAGATGTACAGTAGTGATGCCGGTATTCCAGCAAATATTCATGATATCCCATTCTTTATTGATCAAGTGAAAAAAATGAATATGATTCCATGTGGATATCACCGTTATTATTACCGTTATGAAGAAATGCTTAACCACATGCTTGAGGAATACAATGATCCGGAGATTGGGACACGTGCACAGCAAGTGAAGCAAACAGAAGCTGAATTATTCGAGCTGTATCAAGATCCCAATCTAGATTATAAGCCAGAGCAATTATCTAAACGTGGTGGTGCACACTATTCTGATGCAGCATGCGAAACAATTGCATCGATTTATGCAAACAAAAATACACATATTGTGGTATCAACGAAGAATAATGGTGCAGTTCCAGACCTTCCAGCGGATACGGTTGTAGAAGTTTCTGCATATATCGGTGCAACCGGTGCAAGGCCAATTGCATTTGGTTCACTTCCACCAGCAGAAAGAGGCTGGCTACAAGTGATGAAGAATATGGAACTAGTAGTAGAAGAAGCAGCTGTGACCGGTGATTATGGTTTAGCTCTTCAAGCCTTTATTATCAATCCATTAATTCCAAGTGGTGAAACAGCAAAGCGTGTGCTAGATGAATTATTAATTGCCCACAAGAAATATTTACCACAGTTTGCTGAAAAAATTGCCGAGCTAGAAGCAGCTGGCGTGACAGTAAAAGATGAGATTGCTAGGGAATTAGTTTAAGGGATAGTATTATTTTATAGCGTAACAGGTGTTCTGGAATGGAGCACCTGTTTTTTCTGTGAAAGGGTCGATTGTAGCTGGTGAATGTATTAGACATGGTTAGTACATTGTTTGATTAGGTTGCTCATAGATTGAAGGTTCTCTTAATGAACACATAATATAGCCTTGACTACTTATATAAAGCTATTAAATGGTAGAAGTAAGGTGGACTTAGAAAATGGACCGAGTTACAGACTACCAAATGAACCAACAGGTGAACTTGCACACGGACCTAAGTACGGTCCCTTTAAATAAACAATACAAAAATAAACCAAACATGTCCTGTCTAGTAGTTGACGAATATAAAAAAGCCAACCAGAAATAAGTCCTTTTCTGATTGACCATTATTAAAAGGCAGATAAATTCAATTAGACATGATACTGAAGGAAACTTCAATTCATCCTGCCCAATCTATTATGTGAGGCTTTCGCTTAAATCTTTGAGCGCCACTTTTTCAATGACATATGCTACGCCGCCTTCATTATTACTAAGTGTTTCAAAATCTGCTACTGCTTTTACCTCTGGTATCGCGTTCCTCATTGCCACGCCACACCCTGCATATTCAATCATGGAAATATCATTTCCGTTATCACCAATACACATAACTTCCTCTTGTTTAATACCAAGTAGCTCTGCTAGCTTTCTTACCGCATTGCCTTTACTTGCATTTGGATGGACGAATTCTAAGAAGTATGGTGAGCTTTGAACGATATTATATTGATCCGTTAGACTCTCTGGAAGGGATTGAATGGTATGGGTGAGCTTTTCCGGTTTATTAATATACATAATTTTTGGTATGGATATATCCTTTGGTACATCACTTACCTGGCGATATCCTAGCGGGATCTTGTTTAAATAGGATTCTAGCACGGTATATTCACTAATATCAGCATTAGGTGTATAAAGTCCATTTACATCAAAGAAGTGCATAGGAGTGTTCAGTTCCAAACTATGGTCGTAAAGGTTTTGCAAATCATCGTGTTTTAGTGATAATTCTGCTACCACTTCGTTTGAATACGTGTTTTGTACAAATGCACCGTTATACGCAATGGCATAGTCACCGTCTTCATCTAAGTTTAGTTCCCTAATATAGCTCCGCATCCCACCAATGGGGCGCCCGGAACAGAGGACTACCTTGATTCCTTGTTTTTTCGCTTGGTGTAAGGCAGCTTTTACATTTTCAGGTACTTCATGATGGTCATTTAAAAGTGTACCATCCATATCAATTGCAATTAATTTGTACATAATAATCTCCATTCTTTAACTGATAACTCTATTATAAAATAATATACGATGTTTAGCATGTGTTTGGTCTTAATGGTTTCATTTCATGTACAGGTGTCTTGTGGTGGGAGAGTGTGTTTTAGGCGGAAAATATTTATGTGAGGAGTATAAGTGGCAGAAAATATGTAAACGTGGCTTGACGGATGAGGGTTCAGTATTTTTTAAATCAATAAATAACGAAGGGACGCTGCCATAAAACGCCCCTTCGTTTCTTACAATGTCTGAACTAGAATACTAGCGATTACAATAGAAGCTGTGGTGACAGTGGTGAAGCCGCCGACGAGCATGGGGGTAAGGATTTCATTGAAAATTGCTTGTCGTTCTTTCTCATTATCAGCTACACTACGGCTGACCTCCTCGCAGATAATATAATCGCCTGGGAATCCAAATAAAGCTGTTAAAGCAACAGGTACCCCTTTATTCAAATCCCATTTCATGAGTTTAGAGGCAATAATTCCTCCAGCAATAATACCAAGAATCCCGACTACCATAATCGTGAGTACAACTGGGATGTAGCCAACAAACATACTCGGTGTAATGTCATTCATCGCTCCTAATGAATAAATAATCAGGCCAACCATAGCGATCCCGAATGAATTGGAACGATCCATCATTTTATCATTGTAGAATCCTAAGAGTGCACCAACGACACCAACAATAAGTGCCCAAAGGCTATAGCTTATTCCAGTAAGATTTCCTAAGAAGATAGCTAATGCTCCACCTATAAATAGCTGTAAGAGAAGAATGACATTGGTTTGGTATTTTTCCGGAATCCATGTTTTTCTTGTCTTCTCCTTGATAGAGCTAGTACTTGTCGCTGCTATTTCGATAGTGCCATTAGAGGATAATTCCCTTTTTATGTGATAAGCATGCCGCCGTAGATAGTGTGTCGCTAGTGGCATGCCGATTAATCCTTGAATGGCAATAACTAGTGCAGGTATGGTAATTAAGCTAACCAACCCTAGCTCCTGAAGCCTGTCTGTTGTTAAGATAAAGGCAATCGTTCCTCCTGTAAGCGGACCAATTCCAGCAACTGCTGAGGCGTAGTCAAAGAGTATTGGGACAAGGAGCAATACGAAGACCGCTGCAACAATAATCCCGAATAATGCGATAAATACAGCCCTAATCTGCGCCTTCAGAAGTTTGAAGGGTACCATCGTTCCCATGTGTACGATTAATGGTGCAATCATGAGTCCGCCAAATGCAGTTAATGCGGATGAACCGATTAGGTCCTTTGGAAAAATGCCTGTCCACAGAAGTAATAAGTATCCCAACATGACTACTAGAAGCATTGGAATACGTGCTCTAGACTTAATCGATAAAAATTCACCTACACCTAATAAAAGTAAAATAAGCATTGTCGCAACGACAGGTTCATTCATGATGGTCATCCCCTTAAAGTGTATTTAATTTGAATTTTCAAACATCGAAATATATTACGTAGCCATTGCCGCAGTGAATTTCACGCCACTAAACATAATGATTGGGAGGAGAAGCCCTGTTTGAGGGATTCTCCTGTATCATTTAGTTACTCGTTGCGGGTACTTTATTTAGCTTATTTTTTACTAATTCGCCATCTTTAAAAACAGCGACAATGTTATCGTTGTTCTCTAATGAGCGGATATCGGTTAATGGATCTGTACTCGTAATGACGATGTCAGCTAGTTTACCAGCTTCTACTGTTCCAATTTGGTCATCCCAGCCCATGCATTCTGCCGCAGTCTTGGTAGTCGCAACAAGGGATTCCATAGGAGACATTCCGATCTCACACATCAGACCTAGTTCACGTAGATTGGTACCATGAGCCATTACTCCTGCATCCGTTCCCATGGCGATTTTAACACCGGCTTGATAGGCGAGTGCGATACTTTCTTTATGGTATTCCACGACTTCGCGACATTTTTGCACACCATATTCTGGCATGGAGCCACTTGCCTCAGCATTCTCTAATACCGATACAGGTGCTAGTAGGGTTGGTACGAGATACGTACCATGCTGAACCATTAAGTTTGCTACCTCATCATCGATGAAAATTCCGTGTTCAATCGAATGTATCCCGGCAAGAACCGCATTTTTAATTCCTTCTTTGCCTTGTGCATGGGCCATTACTTTCAAGCCACGCCGATATGCTGCTTCACGAACCATTACTTCAAGCTCTTCCTGGCTGTACTGGGTAAACTCTGGGTGATCGGTTGGGCTAAGCACCCCACCGGTTGCGTGAACCTTGATTACATCTGCTCCAGCTCGAAGTACCTCGCGAACCTTTTTAGTGACTTCTTCAACACCATCACACAAACCGTCCGGGCTTCCCGGATAGCCGTGTAAGGTCAGGTCGACACCAGAACGCATCCAACTGTCCCCATGCCCACCAGTGATGGTTAGTGGTGTGATACTAATTTGCATTCGTGGTCCTGGCACGATACCATCCTTTATGGCCTGTTTGACACCGGCATCCGTTCCTCCTGCATCACGTACAGTTGTAATACCAGCATCGAGTGTTCGTTTCATAAATTGAGTAGCCTGGTAAAACCGGTATGAAAAAGGCGTGGTTACTTGTTTTTCCACCGGTCCAACCTCGAACATCATATGTACATGCGTATCGATAAACCCAGGTAAAATAAATCCACCATTTACATCAACTTCCGTAACATTTTCACTTGGAATTTGAATGTCAGCCAATTTTCCCGCTGCTTGAATCACATTATCTTTTACTAAAACGCAAGCATCCACAATTGGTTGTCCGCCATTTCCATCGATTAATGTACCATTTTTGATAAGTGTATAAGCCATTACCAGCACGCTCCTTTAAATATTATGTTCATTGTAATTACAAATTCGAAACTAGAAACGAATCCCATTTATATCTGCGGAATGTATCACCTTCTAAATTGTTATGTAGTTGAATTAGAAATTTTTGATTTTAAAGGATTCTACCACATGAAAATTCCTTTGACTAGATATTTTCTAAAAATTCTTTTATATATGGTAATTTTAAATATTAAAAGAAAACGCAACCATTACGTTTGTTATCGAAATAATGAAGGTTTTATCAAAATGAAAAATAGGTCTAAATACCTATAAGGGGATGGGAGAAAGGTAAGGGTGCTTATTTCAATAGGAGTTGGCTATTGGAGAGGATGCCAGATTTAGCTCCTATCCTTGTTAGGTTAGCAGCTTCTATATTTTCGCGCGGGTTTATGGAAAAATCGCGCGAGAACGTTCGGTATTCGCGCGAGAGTCAAGGGAAATCGCGCGAACATGTCCAGAAATCGCGCGAGTACTACAGTGTCGCGCGAAATTCATATGAGGTCGCGCGAAACGCAGCCAGCCCCGAGCGAAACGTAGTCAAGCCCGCACGAATTCCAGACAGCCCCCTCGAAATCCAGTCAGCCTCGCGCGAAACACAGCCAACCTCGCGCGAAATCCAGTAATTTTCGCGCGAAAGACCAGGTCGTTTAAAGCAAAAAGGAAAGTGGAATGGCCTAGTCCGAGGAAAATCCAGAGTAAAAGTAGCCGGCGGTTTTGGAGCTTAAGCCGGAGTTGCTTGGGGGGATTAGAGGGGGAATTATTCAAGCAGCGAAAATCGTTTAAATGAGTAGACCAGCGTACAGGTAACCATTCTGGAATCAGACTTTAGTAGGATAAATTTTCCTTGCATAGGAGCTACTGGTTGGGGGAAATTTAGCGAGGAAAATAATATTTTTTTTGCGTGGTTTAACGGCTATAGCGCCTATGTGGTAGCGGTTTCGACAAAAAATGACAAAAGTCGTTTATTTTTACCTTTGATATTTTATTACTTATAATTATTATGAACTACATAAATAGGAGGTAGATGTAAGATGCAAATTAAAGGTGCAGTTGTTCATGAAAAAGGACAAGAGTTCAAAATTGAAAATGTTGAGCTTGCTGAACCAAAGGCAAATGAAGTTCTAGTTAAAGTTGTTGCAGCTGGTGTATGTCATACAGATGCTGTTGCGCGTGATCAAATTATTCCGGTGCAACTTCCAGCGGTGCTAGGGCATGAAGGTTCTGGTATTGTTGAAAAGGTTGGCTCTAGTGTTACAACCGTTGAGCCAGGTGACCATGTTGTTTTATCTTTCTCATCTTGTGGACATTGTGAGAATTGTTTAACTGGCCATCCTGCTTCTTGTATCTATTTAACAGAGTTCAACTTCGGTGGTAAAATGCAAGATGGTACGCATCGTATCTCTCAAGGAGATCAAGAGGTTTCTACTTTCTTTGGTCAGTCTTCATTTGGTACGTATGCTGTTTCTAACGAAAGAAACGTAGTAAAAGTGGATAAAGAAGTTGACCTTAGACTTCTTGGACCATTAGGATGTGGAATCCAAACTGGAGCAGGTACTGTTATCAATAAATTACAACCAGAATTCGGATCATCAATTGCTGTATTTGGATGTGGAGCTGTAGGCTTAAGTGCTGTAATGGCTGCTAAAATTAGAGGCTGCTCTAAAATCATTGCTGTAGATGTACATGAAAATCGTTTAGAACTTGCGAAAGAATTAGGCGCAACACATGTCATCAACGGATCTAAAGTAGATACAGTAGAAGAGATTAGAAAAATCACAGATGGCGGAACTCATTATGCAGTTGAAACCACTGGCGTTTCACCAGTAGTTGTGCAATCTGTTCAATCACTTCGTAGCTTAGGTACAGTTGCTGTTGTCGGTGCAACTGGAGAAGTAACATTAAACGTACAACAAGACTTATTGAACGAAGGAAGATCAATTGTAGCGGTAGTTGAAGGAGATGCTATCCCACAATTATTCATTCCACAACTTATCGAGTATTATAAAAATGGCCAGTTCCCATTTGATAAATTAGTAAAATTCTATGACTTAGAAGAAATAAATGAGGCATTCGCTGATTCCGGAAAAGGAATTACTATTAAACCAATCTTGACTATGTAAGGCTATTCTAAGTTTAACTACTAGTAAGTAGTATTGGCTGCTATGAAGTCGGTATTAGGCCGAAATCATAGCAGCCAATTTTTCTTATTATAGGTCGTGGTTAATGATTTGAGACAAACTTTGTTTCCAGGCTATGTTGTAGATAGAACAAATAATGCTATCAATGAAATAGAGACTTGCTGTGTTTATTTTAATGAATTGTATTGTTTTCGTTTTCATCATTCTCATTAATGATAGAAAACAAAGAATGTACTAAGCTTAATCGATTCGCTTTCAACACAATTTCCTCCCTTGGAAGTTTGCTTTTCTTATGTCTCGCAAGCACTTTCATTATCTACCTTTATTGTAGCAAGCTCAAATTTAGGATGGGGTGCAAGATTTGACACCTTGTGTAAAATAGGTGTTGGTGCTTTATAATAGAACCTTATTTAAAAAGGATAGTTTATAAAATAAGGGAAGTTCAAAGCGATTAATAGTTAAGGATGAGTGTAAAAAAATTGAAGTTTGCTTGTTAAATGGGATTCGATATGTAATTAAGATGATAGATTATAATAGACACAATTCCTTAATTATTAGAAGATTTTAGCAAAACTATAGGAATATAATAGCTTATAGTGTATAGATGAGGTTATGACATAAGCGAGATGAAGTGATTTTACTCGTATCCTATTAAAGAATATTGTTAGCTAGTTTTACTGGTGACGAAACAGAACCAAATGAAGAAGGACTTCAATTTTATGAGGAATTATTTGATGAACTATTATGCTATGGAATTAAACAGTTAGTTACACTATCCCACTTTGAGATGTCATGTCAAAAGTAGTTCAGTTTTCAATTGCTATGGTGGCTCACTATTAAGTTACCATATACAATTACCTATTGGCTTACTTTTAACGAAATTAATAATCAGCGAATACTAGATAATCCTACTTAATTCTTGGACTAACTCTGGAATTCCCTGTCTATTACCCTGGAATTTTGAAAAATAAAGATTATTGAACTTATGCTATAATAAGAATATTATTTTTGGCTACATACCTACATAATTTATATCTAATATCTCGTGAGGTGGAAGATGACAAATTCAAAAGTAAGCGTACAAGTGAAATCGAGCAACTTTATTTGGCATACTCATGAAGGGCAGTTAACTCTTGATGGAGCTCCGATACTATTGTTTTGGGAATCTGCCATTGAACTATTTATGAATACAATTGAGGAAGTTTCAGGATCAGAGGTATCAAAGACGGTATTTGAAGCCACAGGTTATCGAATGGGGCATCTTGTAAGTAGTTATTATGAAGGTCGTACAGATATAGAACAAGTTCTTAAAGAATACAATGATGTTTATAGGAATTCTGGATGGGGTAACTTCATGCTTGCGGATTACTCCTTTAAGGAGAAGCGAGCAGTTATCCGGCTAACAAATAGTTGGGAACACCGGATTTTTAAACATTCGGACCGTGACAAAGCAGGTGTTCTATTACCAAGTCATTGGGCAGGTATTTTTGCCGGATTATTGAAGGAAAATATGTGGTATAACATTAGAAAAAGTCAATTGAACGGTGATCCGTACGATGAAATTGAAATCTATCCTTCTTCCATCACCGTTACCCAAAATATTCATGAATTAACTAGGCAGACCGAAACCAGATATATTCAAGAATTGGAGAAAAAGGTGAATGAAAGAACAGCAGAATTAACCTCTTTGGTTAGAGAGTTATCCGCACCAATCATTCCAGTTTTACAGGGGATTTTAGTTACCACTTTAATTGGAAACTTTAATGAGGAACGGATATCAGATTTAATGGAAAAGGCATTAGTAGAGATTTCCAGACAACAAGCGAATTACCTTTTGATTGATTTAACTGGATTAACCAATATTGATGCATATACCATTAGCTGCATTCAGAGCTTAGTTCAGGCAATTCGCTTGCTCGGGGGAGA
The DNA here is from genome assembly GCF_055550225.1 of Ornithinibacillus liuyingii. Classification (NCBI taxonomy): domain Bacteria; kingdom Bacillati; phylum Bacillota; class Bacilli; order Caryophanales; family Bacillaceae; genus Ornithinibacillus; species Ornithinibacillus liuyingii. The sequence continues at coordinate 188,010 of NZ_JBPWOS010000009.1, forward strand.
GTGTGTTTTAGTTGGGATATCGAAGGAATTAAGTATTAAAATTAGCCAATCAGAAATTGACATGTCAGCTATTACTTCCTTTTCTACTCTTCAACGGGGAGTAGCATATGCTCTAGAACAAACAGGGTATGAATTAATAAAAAATAAAAGGATATAGCGATTTTTTAGGGCCAGATGAATAATAGTAGTTATTGAAAACGGGATATGAGTAATACAACAATCCACCTTGTAATCGTATTTGTTGATGCGATTACAAGGTGGATTGTTAGTTAAATGGTATTAAACTAAAGTGGCTTCGGTTTATAGAAGAGTGGTAGTTGATAAAACCTTATTAATGTAGAGGTAACATTACAAACTTATATGTTTGAAGAATAAGATACCATCTCTATTTCTATCTGCCGAATGGCAAATATTCAATCCATGTATAAGGAATAGGAACACTCGAATTTTAGAAAAAGTTATATGCAGTACTTTTTGGAGAAGGTAGGTTAACCAAAGCACGATTATAGACTGATATACATCATCACAAACTAATCGTAGTTCACAAAAAGGGGTGAAACAGTAACCTGTTCCGTTCCACCATAATTTGTTAATACCACTTTCCTAATAATTTTATGATTTGATTTCTTCAAGTTGTTTGATAATAGCATTTAGCTCTTCTTTCATTGCTCATGTTGTTTTATCATAGAATAACGGATTGCTTTGAGAGGTATGATTCTTTATTCATGCAATTAAAATCGAAAATAGTACTTAAACCGCATTATAATCACCAAATACCTAACCAAGTAATCTTTAAATACAATCAACCATAAGATAGTACTAAATACAGATTTAAAACTGCTCAAACACCAGGAGGGGAATTATGAAAAAAACAAAAATCAGTTTCCACCACCTCATCATCATCCTAATTCTCATCTTCATCAGTTCCATCATCATCTGGTCGTTATATAAGAATATCGTTTTATCCCCTGAGCATGTTGCTTTAATCATGCTCATCGCACTAGTTGGTCTTAGTTTTTCCTTTGATAAGTTGAGCTTGGGAAGGATATTCTCTGTGGAGAAGAAAATGAAGCGGGTGGAAGAAAAACAGGAGGAATTAACAGAAGTCAATAACAGACTAAGCGTAGAATATAGTCATTTCAAACAAGAAATGCTTACATTTATGGTGAATTCCATGAATCAGATATCCAACCAACTGAGCAACCAAACGGTTACGATAAACACGGCAGCTAATGTTGTCCCCGCTTCGGAAAAGGAAAAAGAAAATGACGATGAAGTCATGTCCTACTCCAGTAAGGAATCCCCTACTAATACCCCAGAAGAAAATGAAGCCATTCCTACATTTAAACAGGAACATAGTAAGCTAATTAAAGGAACGAGTACGGATCTAGAGGAAAACATTGAACGACAAGCTCTGAAACAGGTTGCTCACAACCTAGGACTCCCACTAGAAGATATCGCTTATCATGTAAGAATTGATTTTCCGGATCAACACACCATTGAGAAGCGAAGAATTTACAATGCCTTTCTACATGTAGACGGAATGCATTACTTCTTTAAGATGATGTATTCACCATTCAGCATGGCAAATGTGGACCGAATTCAAAACATGCTCAATGATATTAACCTCTATACTGGAAGGAATCATGTAAGAGCAAAGTTAATTCTCGTTTTAGTAAACTGCAATAAGGAGGAGCTTCAAAAAGAGAAGGACTACCTAGAGAAGTTTCAACGACGGTATATGCACTACTTCCAGCCAGCTTTGGAGAGAGGGTATTTGATTATTGATACATTTGAGGTGAAAGATTAACAAGACGATATTCCGAAAGAGATAAACTATGACAGAGTGTTAGAAAGATGTGGCAGAATGAATGTGTTGAAGGTAACGACTAATCGGCTAGTATAAAACGGTGACCAACCGGATTTATAGTAGTCGGTTTTTCATGTAGTAATAAATTTAAATGAGGGTTAGCAAATCAGAAATTTTATGGAATTAATCGATAAAAAGGCTCAATCCAGTTAATAGAGTAGGTGTCTTCCTTATTGGATTGATAAAGGGAATTTTTCTCCTAATCATTCACATGTCTTTTCCATCGAGACGATTAAAGAGAGTGGGAGGACTTTGTTTATAGTTGACTAAAAGCTATTCGTATTCGGTGCAGTAGTATAACGACGAATTTTATAAAATGAAATTAAAGGGATTTTACGCAAAATAGTCGAATAAATAGTGATAAATTGGATTAGAGGAATACGATTATTTAGGGAGATGGCAGATATTAAACGTTTGTTGTGGAAGTAAGGTTCTAAATGGAAGACAGTCAGATGGGAGAGGACATCTTGAAAAAGCTTTATATCATTTTACTAGTAGTTATGTTCATGTGGGGTTTAAATGTCTCTGCGTTAAAAATGTTAGTCATTAGCTTTGATCCGATATTAATAACTGGATTTAGAATTTTAGTTGCAGGAGTTGCGGTATTAATTGGATGTTATGGGTTAGGGATTTTTCGTCTCCCGTATAAAAATGAATGGAAGATTATTTTATCCATATCCGTTTTTAATGTTGTGCTCCATCATATATTTATTGCGGTTGGCTTAGAAATTACGTCTGCTGTCAATGGTAGTTTAATTATCGGGATGGCTCCATTAATTACGATGATTATTTCAGGAATACTATTAAAACAGTTTGTATCACGGTGGAGAGTATTTGGGTTTATCCTCGGATTTGTAGGTGTGGCGATTACGACATTAGTAGGGGAAGATGGATTTGCAGCTGTCTCTATAGGGGATTTGCTTGTGTTTTTAGGTATCGTTGTACAAGGCTTGAGTTTTGTGTTTATAAGTAAGTTAAAGCCATCATTTGATCCAAGACTACTTACTGGTTATATGATGATGGTTGGTTCAGTTTGTATTATATTGTATAGTTTTATATTAAAGAAAGACTTTAACGAATTAGCGAGTTTAGTAGATTGGAAAATGGCTTCTATCTTTATCTTTAGTGCTATCTTTGCTACGGCATTCGGTCATATGACATATAACTATGCGATAAAGAAGGTAGGACCTGCAGAGTCAGCCATTTTTCTCAATTTAAACACCTTATTTGCGTTAATTGGTGCAGCTATCTTTTTGGGCGAAATGATACATCTGTTTCATGTAATTGGATTTATCTTTATTATCGTTGGGATTGTTTTCGGTACGGGAGCTAGTGAGAGTATGTATAGGAGATACAAGGTTAGAAGGGAGGCGAGTTAAGGAAATCAGAATGCTATTTTCAAGAATTATAGTCGATACGATGGAAAGTGCTTTAACTTATATAATGGAAGAAGAATGTATTAACAAATCCCACTAGGAGATGCTTAGTGGGATTTGTTTTTGTAAAACAATATCGCTATTTAAAGGAATCTGTCTAATTATGTCGAATTAACAAATGTAATAGCGCGGAAATTTTGTGCTACAAGCAAATTATCTAATGTCTCTGTCAAATGGCCAGTATAAAGGAGGAATGGGGAATGAGCGAACTTTTCCATACAGGAAGATTTTATTCGCGAGTTGTTCAAGAAGTACAGCGCTTAATTAATGAGGATGTCATTTTGACGGATCAAGATGGGATTATCGTTGCTAGTAGTGATCCATCAAGAATGAATGATTTTCATGAAGGTGCTTTGTTAGCTATGCAAACGAAGCAAAATATGTTTATGACAGAGGAATTGACATCAACATTAAAAGGTGTACGCAAGGGGGTTGTTTTACCAATTATTATTGAGGAAAAGCCAATTGGTTGTATAGGAATTACTGGGGAGCCTAAGGTAGTACAGCCTTTTGCCATGTTGGTACAAAAGGTTGCGGAGCTTTTTGTACAGGATTCTATTATTCAAGCAAATGAAGAGAGACAAGCACGTGAGCTAGAGTTTTTTGTGTTCGATTGGATAAATTCTAAAGAAGTGACCAAATCTCTTTTGGAACGAAGTCGTTTTTTTAGTATTCATATGAGTAAATATGAACGAGTATTAGTATTAAAGAACAATCTATCCACTTTACAATTCTCCTACAAGGATATCAATCTATTACATACGGTTTGGGATCAAGATGGGGACACACTATTTATCAGGTGGGGGCAGGATAAGCTATTAATGCTGCTAACTGATAAATTCAATCAAAATATCCTACAACAAAAATTGGTGAATTTTATCCGAGATATGGAGAAGACATTGAAAATAGAGATGGTAGTGGGTGTTGGACAAGTTACATCTTATGAACAATTGTACCTCTCATTTGAACAAGCAGACCGGGCGTGTGAGGCAGCCTCCAATGAGAAACCAATTGTATTTGAGGAAGAACTACGCTTCGATATTTTACAGCAGGCATTAGATGATGTCACTAAGAATAATTTTATCAAACGAACGATAGAACCACTAAAAAGTGAAGTGATATTGCTACAAACACTGACAAGTTGGTTTCGAAATGATATGTCTAATCAAGTAACGGCAAAGGAATTACATATTCATAAAAATACATTGCTTTATCGCTTAAAACGAATAGAAGAATTAACAGGATTAAAGACTAGTAAAATACATCATCTAGTCATTTTGTATATTGGTTATCGTTTTTTAAGTGAATAAGTCTGATAAATTGTGCTGTAGCACAAAAAATATTCTTAAAACCCTTATTATATTTGTTCTCTGGTATATAGATTTCTATGATTCTGAATAATATAATAAATTTCAAGGCGCCAATATATTGAGATAGAGGGGGATATCTATAATTACGGAAAACTTAATTCAGTCCTTTCAAGCAATTTGTGGGATTGAAAATGTAGAATATTCCAATGCAGCAAGACTAGCATATTCCTATGATGCAACTGCCAACTTCCAAGCCTTGCCGGATTTGGTTCTTGCACCTCGGAATAGAGATGAGGTAGCTGCGATTGTAAAAATGTGTGCGGAGCATCATATCCCGATTGTTCCAAGAGGATCTGGTACTAACTTATCAGCAGGAACAAGCCCATCAAGTGGCGGGGTGGTGTTACTCTTTAAGAATATGAATCAAATTCTGGAGTTGGATCAAGAGAATTTGACGGTAACCGTACAACCAGGCGTTATAACGAAAACGCTAATTGATTATGTAGAAGGACTTGATTTATTCTATCCTCCTGATCCGAGTTCACTGAAAATTTCAACTATTGGAGGAAATATAAGTGAAAATTCTGGTGGGCTACGTGGTCTCAAGTATGGTGTAACTAAAGATTATGTTTTAGGGTTAGAAGCCGTTTTACCCAATGGGGATATTATTCGAACTGGGGGCAAACTAGCAAAAGATGTTGCAGGTTATGATTTGACTAGTTTACTAGTTGGATCAGAAGGAACACTAGCTGTTATTACCGAAGCTACGTTGAAATTAATTCCAAAGCCACCATTTAAAGAGACAATTCTTGCGATGTTTCAAACATTAGAAGAGGCAGCCGAAGCTGTGTCGGCTATCTTAGCAGCGAGAATCATTCCAACGACACTGGAGTTTATGGATCAAGGAACTGTTCAGGTGATAGAAGATTATAAGCAAATTGGCCTTCCTACTCATTGTGAAGCGGTTCTATTAATAGAACAAGACGGCCCACTTGAATCGGTTGAAAAAGATATGGATAAAATGTATCAAATTTGTTCAGAACATGGGGCAATCGAGTTGCGAAAGGCAGAGTCGGATGAAGAGGCAGAGGATTTGCGCTCTGCAAGACGTGAGGCATTATCCGCATTAGCAAAACTTCGTCCAACAACGATATTGGAGGATGCCACTGTACCAAGGTCTAACATTGCACCAATGGTTCGAGAGATTATCCGAATTGCTGCGAAGTACAATGTAACCATCCGTACATTCGGTCATGCTGGTGATGGGAATTTACATCCGACTTGTTTAACGGACTTACGAGATAAAGAGGAAATGGAGAGGGTGGAACAGGCATTTGAGGAAATATTTCACGCTTCGATCGAACTCGGAGGAACTATTACGGGAGAGCATGGGGTTGGCGAGATGAAAGCTCCTTATTTAGAGTGGAAAATTGGTGAGGCAGGAATCCAGGTTATGAAAGCAATCAAGCAAGGTATTGATCCAATGAATATCATGAATCCTGGAAAGATGTTTGCTAAATCAACTAAGGAACGTTTGGTGATGTCTAATGTCTAACTTAGCATTGTCCGAGCAAATTCAAAGAGGATTTCAAGAGAACTTGGAAGAAGAAAAGCTATTAGATTGCATGCGCTGTGGATTCTGTTTACCTGCTTGTCCAACCTATATTCATTCCAATTATAATGAAGCCCAATCACCTAGAGGTAGAATCGCGATGATGAAAGCAGTTCGGGATGGTGATATTCCGTTTGATGACTCGATAGCGGAATCATTAGACTTATGCCTAGGGTGTAGAGCATGTGAACCTGCATGTCCGGCTGGTGTGGAATATGGACATTTGTTAGAACATGCGCGAGATGTAATCCAGCGGGAAAAGAAGCCATCTATTAAAGAGAAAGTTGTTAGAAAGGTTGCCTTTGATCACTTATTTCAAGAACCAAATAAAATGGAAAAAACCGTGGGATTAGTGCGGTTTTATCAAAGGTCTGGAATGCAAGCGCTTACTCGGAAGATGAATATCCTTTCCTTTTTCCCTGATATATTGAAAGGCATGGAAAGGGTGTTACCGCCAATAGAAAAGAAACGAACTATTCAAGGTGGAGTATTTCCTGCGGAGAAGAAGTCGACTAGGGTAGCATTTTTTACTGGGTGCTTAATGAATTCGGTCTTTTTCAAGACAAATGAAGCAACCATTAAGCTACTGCAAAAGGTAGGTTGTGATGTTTGGGTCCCGGAAAACCAGGTATGTTGTGGTGCACTACATGGACATAGTGGAGAACTAGAAAAGGCAAAGAAAAACGCAAGAAAAAATTTAGACAGTTTTGATGTGAACGAAGTGGATTATATCGTGAATAATGCTGGAGGCTGTGGAGCATTCTTATCCGAGTATGAGCATCTCTTGAAGGATGAACCAGATTATTTGGACAAGGCAAGGGCTTTTTCTAGAAAAACGGTTGATATTACATCACTGCTATATAAGCAAGGAATAATGGATTTATCTTTACGTTATACCGGAGGCGAGAAGATTACCATTACTTATCAGGATTCTTGCCACCTACGAAATGTAAATCATGTTGTAAATGAACCTAGGGAAATCTTAAAATCTATTGAAAATGTAGACTTTGTCGAGCTAAAAGGGGCAGATCAATGCTGTGGCTCAGCAGGTATTTATAATCTGATACATGAAGATATGTCTATGAGGATTTTAGATGATCGAATGGAGAATGTGAAAGATACGGATTCACAAATTATTATTACGACCAATCCAGGGTGTTTGTTACAGATGAAGTTGGGGATTGATAGAGCTGGGCTTTCTGATAAAATGGAAGCGCTTCACATTGTGGATTTTATTTATGAATACTTAATAAAGGATTAAACTATGGGGGGTAATGTTATTGAATAAGATTATTAGTATGCTAGTTTTCGCGTGTGTCATTTCTCTTGTAAGTGCCTGTTCATCGGGTTCGAATTCAGATGGAGAGAAGGAGTATAAGCTCCAAATGTCTGTTACGGTTACTGATACTTCGACTTGGTATCAAGCGGCTGAGAAGCTTGCAGAAGATTTAGAGGCAGAAACCGATGGCCGTATTACAGTGGAAGTGTTTCCGAATGAACAATTATCTGGAGGGGATTCGGGAAAAGCAGTAGAGCTTCTTTCTAAGGGAAATATCGATTTAACCTTTAACTCAACTATCATCTATTCGATTTTAGATGAGCGTTTCGGTGTAGCAAGTGCACCATTTCTATTTAAAGACTTAGATGAAGTGGATGAAGTGTTTAATGGTGATGGTGGAGAAGCATTGAAGGAGATTTTAAGGGAAATTGGTGTAGAGCCTCTTGGTTATGGTCAGAATGGCTTCCGTCAAGTAACCAATAGTGTTCGCGAAATTAAGACTCCGGAGGATATTAAGGGGCTTAAAATTCGAATCCCTGGAATTACGATGTACACAGACTTATGGCGTGAACTTGGAGCAAATCCATCAACCATGACATTCTCAGAAGTTTTCACATCGCTTCAACAGAATACAATTGATGGACAGGAAAACCCAATTGATGTCATCCACTCTTCTCGATTAGAAGAAGTTCAAGATTATATTTCTATGTGGAACTATTCTTATGATCCATTAGTGTTAGGGATTAATAAAAAACTATTTGATTCCATGAGTGAAGAAGATCAAGAATTAATTACGAGATTAGGGGCAGAAGCTGCTAACTATCAGGTGGAACTAGCACGAAAGGTAGAGGCAGAACAAATTACTGAATTAGAAGAAAAAGGGATGCAATTCTACTATCCAACTGAAGAAGAACTTGCGTTGTTTAAAGAAACTGTTCAACCAGTCTACGATAAATATGAAGCTATTTGGGGTGCGGATTTATTAGAGGCATTTACCCCTTAAATCGAAAGGAGGTAACGACGTGGCTAAATGGTTTAACCGTTTGGAAGAAATTATAGTTGTTCTTGCTTTAGTGGTTATGTCGATTATCGCTTTTAGTAATGTTATCACTAGAAATTTTTTCGACCTTTCATTGGCTTTTACGGAAGAGGTAACTATCAATTTATTTGTCTTGTTAACGTTTATTGGAACATCTATTGGGGTGCGTAAAAACGCGCACCTTGGATTTTCCTTGATTTATGATAAATCGCCAGAATCACTGAAGCGAATACTTACGATTATAATCGGTGTAATCTCGGTTAGTATCTTTGGACTATTTAGTTATTTTGGTTTTGAAATGGTTCAATTTCAACTGGATATGAATTCAACGACTCCAGCATTAGGTTGGCCACGTTGGATATTCTCTTTGGGATTACCTATCGGAGCATTATTATGTGCGATCCGTTCAGTTGAAGCGGTTATAAAAGAGTGGAAAGAACTGAGCCAGGAGGGGACAACATGATTGCATTATTACTATTCGGCGTATTCTTTTTACTTATTTTATTAAGAATACCGATTGGCCTTTCTCTTGCTGTTTCCTCGATGATGGTTCTATTCGTTACGCTTGGTACAAGAGGGTTTAACCTGATAGCGGATATTATGTACGCAAGTGTTGCTAAATTTACATTACTTGCGATTCCTTTTTTCATTTTAGCTGGTGTCATTATGGAGCATTCCGGCATCTCCAAAAGATTAATTAATTTTGCACAAGCTTTAGTTGGACATTATAAAAGTGGCATTGTATTTATTACCGTTATTGTAGCGGTATTCTTTGCGGCAATCTCTGGTTCAGGGCCAGCGACAGTTGCAGCTATTGGGGGAATTCTCATCCCTGCTTTAGTGAAAAATGGTTATAAGAAAGAAACAGCTGCAGGTTTAGTAGCTAGTTCTGGTTCGATTGGCATTATAATTCCACCGAGTATCGCGTTTATTGTCTTTGCGGTTGTAGCGGGAGACCAAATTCCAGTGTCGATTGGTCGATTGTTTATAGCTGGTATTGTACCAGGTGTTTTATTAGGAATTGGATTGGTTCTAGCGATGATATATGTTCGCTGGAGAAGTGATCGCAGTGAACGGAAGCTTACTACAGATGAGGCAAATCTGGATGGAGAAATAGCAGCAACGACAGAGCGTGCGTCACTACCTGAAGTCGGTAAATCATTTTATCAAGCATTATGGGGATTATTGATTCCAGTCATTATTTTAGGTGGGATTTACGGAGGTAAATTTACTCCTACTGAAGCAGCAGTAGTTGCGGTGTTCTATGGACTTTTTGTCGGGGCTTTTATTTATCGTGAATTAACTTGGAAGAAGCTTTACAAGATCTTTGTTGATGCGTCGGTACAAACAGCAGTCGTGATGTTCATTGTTAGTACAGCATCTATTTTTGCATATATCATTACGACGGAACAGATAGCTAGAGATATTTCAAATGCATTATTAAGTATATCAGAAAATCCTATTGTGATTTTACTTTTGATTAACATCATCCTCCTAATTGCAGGAGCTTTTATCGATGCGATATCTGCATTGTATATATTCGTGCCAATATTGTTACCAGTTATTTTATTTTTTGACATTGATCCAACGGTATTTGGTGTGTTTATGACGGTTAATTTAGCAATCGGATTATTTACTCCTCCAGTTGGACTGAATTTATATGTTGCAAGTGGAATATCCAAATCATCTCTAGTAGATGTATCGAAGGCAATTATTCCATTCGTTATCGTAGCAATAATGGTATTGCTGTGCATTACGTATATTCCTGCTATATCTAACTTCTTACCAGATTTATTAAATGTAGATTAATAGTTGAAGGGAGAGATTTTACTGTGGATTTAAAAGGGCAAGTGGCTATTATAACGGGTGCCGCAGGTGGTATTGGGGGTGCATCTGCATGCAAGTTAGCAGAACGAGGTGTGAACATCACATTAGTAGATTTGAAGTCTTGTGAAGAAACGATAGCGAAAATTCGTACCATTCGTGAGGATGTTAGGATATTGGAAAAATTAGGTGACATTCGGGATGCCTCTTTTGTCCAAGAAGTGGTGGCTGATACGATAAGGGAATATGGTCAGGTTCATATTTTAGTAAATAATGCTGGAACATGTGGGAGAGTTGATTTAGAAGAGACGACAGAGGAAATCTGGCATCGTGATATGGATACAAATGTTAAGGCAGCGTATCTATTCTCGCAGGCAGTGGTGTATCCGCATATGTTGGCAAATAAGTATGGTCGAATTATTAATATTAGCTCCGTTTCTGGAATCAATGGTGGTGTACTATCTAGTCATCAAGGCTCGAAAAAAGGCCGTTCAGGGCCAGCATATGCCGCTTCAAAGGGTGCATTAATTGCATTAACAAAATGGATTGCTAAAGAATTAGGCGAGTATGGCATTACCTGTAATTCGGTGGCGCCTGGTGCTACTGAAACAGGTATTACCCAAGGTCTTGACTACAATTTTGATCAGCAAGTGATTAAGCGGATGGGGACACCAGATGATATTGCCGAAGCGGTATGTTATTTTGCTTCTCCTTCAGCTGGCTATACGACGGCACAGACATTACGTGTGGATGGAGGTGTCGATATTGGCTAAAACCTATTTTGCCGAACAAATCCAAAGTGTTGTCGGTACGAACGACCAGTGTGTAATGGGTAGATTGACGAAAGATGTGGATTTATTCGAAGGCATTATTCAAGTATGTGAAGAGCATGGTATTCAAACAGCAACCTTTCAGTGTATCGGCTCCTTAACAAGAGTAGGATTAGTCCAGATTGCACTAAATGAACAAGGGGAAATCGGTTATTCTGAGCCGATTTATTTGGAAAATCCAGTGGAGTTGTTGGCAGGTACGGGATTTATCGGATTAGATGCAAAGGGGGAGTTGGATATTCATTATCATGGCCTTTATGTAGATAGTAATGGGACGATTTCTGGTGGCCACTTCCTGCGTGGTGAGAATCCAACGGCTGTCACGATGGAGTATGTCATTCAACCTACAAGTGATATTCATTTACAACGAAGGATTGATCCTATGTGGAATCTTCCAGTATTTCAATTTACACAAAGGGGGGAATGAGCATTATGGGGACAATAGGATCACAAGCGAATAAAGTTATTCGTGCCTATTCGAATAAAATTGCAGTAAAGTTTGGAGACAAATCGATTAGCTACCGTACACTGTACACACGGGCTATGGCAATCACATCATTTCTTAAACGTAAGGGACTAAAAAAAGGAGACCGTTTTGGGGTTCTCATGTCGAATCGGCTAGAGTATGTAGAGCTGGATCTTGCTGCTGCATATGGAGGGTTTATTAAAGTACCACTTAATTATAAGCTTCATCCAAATGAGCATAAATTTCAGGTAGAGGATGCGAATTTAGCTATTTTAATTGGAGAAAAAGATCTGATTAATCCGATTGAGGTAGAGGTGGAAAGTCTTTATGTTGGAGAGGACTATGAACGAGTGTTGGCAGAATATGAAGGGGAAGTTGTGACGGAAACTGTAGATGAGAATGATATATTTGCTATCATGTATACCTCTGGAACAACTGGGAATCCAAAGGGAGTTATGCTTAGTCATAAAAATATTTTAGCAGGAGCACTATCGTTGAGTTTAGTATGTGAAGTTAATAATCAGGATGTGATTGGACATGTTGCACCGTTAACCCATGGTGCTAATTTCTTATCCCATGTCGCTTGGTTACACGGGACCACACAAGTTATCTACAATAAATTTAACCCAGAAGATTTTATTGATGATATTGCTAGGGACAATGTATCCGTCATTTTTCTAGTACCAACAATGGTAAATTTGATGATTCAACATCCAGGATTTGATCCTAGTAAAATGGTTGGGGTGAAATCAATTAATATGGCGGGCTCTCCAATCGCTGCTAGTAAATTGAAGTTAGCACTAGAGAAGCTTGGAACCAAGTTTGTTGAGACTTATGGGCAGGTTGAAGCGCCCATGTGTATTACGGTCATGCCAAGAAATGAATTATCCAATCGTTTGGAATCCTGTGGAAGAACAGGTCCCTTTGTAGAAATGAAGATTGTTGATCAAGATGGAAAAGAACTACCCACCGGGGAAGTTGGGGAAATTGTGTGTAAAGGTCCCTTGGTTATGCAAGGGTATTGGAATAATAAAGAAGCGACAGAGAAGACGCTGGTTAATGGTTGGTTGCAGACTGGAGATTTAGGCTGGGTTGATCAAGAAGGGTATTTACATATTGTCGACCGAATTAAAGATGTAATTATATCTGGTGGTGTCAATATTTATCCTCGTGAAGTAGAAGAGGTATTGAATAAACATACCGGTGTGAAAGAAACGTGTGTGATCGGTGTTCCTGATGACAAATGGGGAGAATCTATTGTCGCTTATGTTGTGCCAAATGGAACAGAGATTGTCGATGCAGACGAGTTAATTGAGCTATGTAAGCAACACTTAGCTAGCTTTAAGAAACCGAAAGAAGTGTATATTGTTGAAAGTCTTCCAAAAAGTTCATATGGAAAGATACTGAAGAGGGAGTTAAAGAAACAGCATCTTGAAGCGGTGGGAGTTGTGAAAGAATGAGTGTATATGTTCATGGTATTGGAATGACTCAATTTGGAAAATTAGAAAGCCGCACGTTAAAGGATTTATTGTTAGATGCATCTATAGAAGCGTTACATGATGCTGGAAATCCTAGAGTTGATGCGGTATTTGTTGGGAACTTTATGGGCGGTTCGATTTATAACCAGGAAATTCTAGGGGCGATTATTGCGAACGACTTAGGTCTGGGTTATATCCCGACGGCAAAAGTGGAAGGTGCATGTGCATCAGGCGGAATAGCAATAAGGCAAGCTATTTTAGGAATCATGAGTGGTGAGTATGAGACTGTATTAGTCGCTGGAGTGGAAAAGATGAAACATGTGTCCACCTCTGAGGTAACGAAAGCAATTAATGCAGCTATGGATAATGATTCCAATGAAAAACATGCTGGATTAACATTCCCAGGTTTCTTTGGTGTACTTGCTAATCGGTATATTTATGAAACCGAAGCAACTAAAGAACATCTTGCCATGGTAGCGTTGAAAAATAGAGAGAATGCGTTAAATAATCCACTAGCTCAGTTTAAAAAGGCAACTTCTATGGAGGAAATTATGGCTGCGCGAATGATTACTGAGCCACTTGGATTGTTTGATTGCTCGCCGACAACGGATGGAGCATCAGCAATCGTACTTTCTAAGAAAAAATCGGATATTCACGTATTGGCAAGTGCACAAGCTTCCGGTCCAACACAAATGCAAGATGCGGTCGAACTTTTATCGATTCCTGCTGTAGGAGAATCTGGTCGAATCGCGTATGAGAAAGCAGGACTTGGGCCGAAGGATATTGATGTAGTCGAAATTCACGATTGCTTCTCGATGACGGAGATTCTTTCCTCTGAAGAATTAGGATTTTTTGCAAAACGAGAAGGATATTTAGCTGTAGAACAAGGTAAAACAAAGCCAAATGGTGAGGTACCGATTAATACAAGTGGTGGCTTATTATCAAAAGGTCATCCTATCGGGGCAACAGGGATTTCTCAAATTTATCAAATCGTACTGCAATTACGTGGAAAAGCACCGAATCAGGTTGATGGGGCTAGGATTGGATTAGCGCAAAATTTAGGCGGAACGGGATCGTATTCCACCGTTCACATCTTGGAGAGGGTGTAACGATATGGAAGCATATAAATGTAAGAAATGCGGATATGAATCTATTACGAGTAAATACTATTGTCCCACATGTCGTTCTTCAGAATTTGAAAAGGTGGACGTACCCAACAGTGGCACTGTCTACAGCTACACAACGATTCATATCGCTCCACCAGAATATGTTGATTTAGCACCTTATCAAGTGGTGTTAGTTGAGCTAACTGAGAAGCTAAAGGTGACCGGATTTATGAAGGAACGTGTAAAAATTGGTGACCAGGTTATGTTTAAAGATGTTAAAGATAGTGCTTATATGTTTGAACGGGTGGGATAAAAGTTGGAGAAGTTGTGGGCTTAGGCTCACAGCTTCTTTGATGGTAAAGGATTGGAGGAGTGACTTTCCCCCTCCCTTAGTAGTATTACGCTATTTATACTAAAGAAAATAGTCTATAAAGAGAAGTAGGAGATTTGCCTGTACTTACACAGATTGGAGACAGTAATCCTGTCCCCAATCACTTAATCTTACGCCATAGTGTACTTCTACTTATACCTAATCTATTTGCTGCTTTCGTTTGGTTGTAATTTTCTTCTATTAGGACCTGTTCAATGATTTCCTTATTTAGTTGATCTAATGTTTTATTAGTATGGATTAGTGGATTCGTAGATTCTGGAGTTGTAATAGTAATGCTGTTTAAAACGATTTTAACTGTATCTTCATCCACATAAAAATCATTCGTTAAAACAAATAATTCTTCAACTGCCCTTTTTAATTGGTCTAAATTATAAGTCCAGTGAAAGTTCTGTAATCGATTAAGTGCCTCAGGCTTTAGTCCTAATATCTGATTGCTGTATTTGGGCGCCATTTCACTTAAGAATAGACTGACAATGCTTGGAATATCTTCTTTTCGTTCATTTAAAGAAGGTAAAGTTAATGGAAATACAGCTAATTCATTTCTTAGGTAAAGCATAAATGGCCCTTGTTCCATGGCTTTCGAATAATTGCTATCACATGTGAAAACTAACCGGTTCCTTTTGTGCACAAATGAATTACTAAAATAGGACTCCAATAATAGCTGGTATTCATCGTTTAGAAGATGTAAGTTACGGATGTAAATTGTCATATCTTCTTCTAAAAAAGGTGAGTTGTCAGATTCGAAAAGCAACTCCCACTTTTTATCATTCATATACATGACATCAATGATTACCATTGGTTTATTGCGAAAGCGGCTTCTTTGAAAAATTGCATGGGCTAACGTATCTTTTCCGGTTCCTTTTTCACCATACAGCAGTATCGGTGTGTCCGTTTCAGCCAGTGACCTTGCATTTTCAATGACATTGGTAAATAGTTTATTGGATGTCGTGAACGTATCTAGATCTACTTGTGGTGAATCGGTACTATTTTTATAGAGAATAGACTTATCCATCGGTTTCAAAGGTGAATGAAGCTTTTTCAAATAGTACGTAGGATAGGTTTTACCCACTATGGAAAGCTTCTTTCTAGTAATATGATAAGAATCTTGTTGGATTGACTTCACTATAACAAGGTCGTCCTCATCTTCTATGTTACTGCACGCTGAAGCGCATTCCTTTACTAGAATAGAGGAAATCTCATCGTTTTCTTTCATGCTTGAATAAATAACCTCTTTCCCCTCATTAAAGACTAAAACGCTTTCATTTGAATGGCGTATGATATTCTCTGTTATAATCGTTTTCTCCTTGGTTGCTGATAAATAATGATTGACCGAAATAATATCGGAAAATGCATTCATCACCGTTTCTCTACCAGATGTAACAAGGATAGAATGCAGTCCCATTTTCTTAGCGTGTCTAACAGTGATAACATCGCCTACTATCAAGCTAACTCCATTTGCTTTTAAATGAGCGATGGCTTTTTCTATTTCGGCGATAGAGTGCAACGTTTGAATTTCAAGATCGTCGTTATTAAGTTGTCCAATTATATTTGCGGTATCTGTTATACTCTTAAATCCTACTATTCCAAACCTACCAGAATAGTTCTGTGCAAGTTTAATCGCTCGCATCATATCAATAATAGATAGCTTCATGTCGATAACCGGTAAGTCCGTTATCTTTTGAATTAATTCTGCCGTCCCAGCCCTGGAAAGAATAAAATCATAATCCAGATCTGCTTTCGATTGTACAAGCTTTACACCATTCAACATATCCCCAACAAATGTGTGAACCTCTAACTCATTCATTTCACCTGCCACTTTATCAATGAGATCCTTTAAGCCTTGATAAGGGGCTATGGCGAGAACCTTTATCTTTTTCAAATGCAACACCTCTAGTTCCATAATCATACTCACATTCTATCATATTTTAATTTTCAAACAAGAGAACGTTTTAAAATGATACTAAAAACAGTTTGCTAATAATTAGAAAAATGTAAAACGTTTCAAAATGAAACGAATATGAATATTTTAATAGTTGAAAGCGCTTCAGGATGTGTTAATATGAAAAGTAAGTTTTCTAATAACAACTTGGGGGGAGCAATTTGAAAGCAGCAGTAGTAGTAGAACCAACAAAAATTGAAATACAGGATATAGAGGTTCCAAAGATTAAAGCGAACGAAGTACTTATCAAAGTGAAAACGGTAGGTGTCTGTGGTTCGGATTTACATCTATTTAAAGGGACCCATGCATTCCGTAAGCCACCTGCAATACTAGGACATGAAATCGCGGGTGAAGTGGTTGAAGTTGGACCAGATGTAACCAAATTTCGTATCGGTGATCGTGTAACAGTAGAGCCGCATATTGGTTGTGGTGAGTGTGAGTTTTGTGAAAAGGATTTATTAAATCTATGTACCGGTAAAAAGGCACCTGGTGTCCCAGGATGGATTGGAACATTCTCTGAATACTTTAACGCACCTGAGGATATTGTCTATAAAATAGCAGATGATATTAGCTATGAGATTGGTACATTAGTAGAACCACTAGCGGTAGGTATTCATGCGATTGAACGAATTACCGTACCAGAGAAAGATACGATTGCTATTTTAGGTTCTGGAACAATCGGATTGTTAACATTAGTAGCGGCTAGAGAAGCAGGCTATAAAAATATCATTTGTACCGATACACAGCCTTTTAACTTGGAAATGGCTAAAAAGCAAGGAGCCATATTAGCATTAAATCCAATCGAAGATGATGTTGAGGCAAAAATTAAAGAATTTACTAATGGTAGAGGTGTTGATGTGGCAATTGTAGCTGCTGATGCTCCAGGTATCATAGATCAAGCATCGTCTATCGTAAGAAAACGTGGAGAAGTAGGAATTGTTGCAATGATTACGAAGCAAATACCAGTGGATACGTATAGCTTTGTATTCAATGAAATATCCTTATTTGGCGCAATGACGTATGAAACAAAGGATTTTGAAAAAGCTAATCAGTTAGTTAATGAGGGACTAGATTTAAGCGATTTCATTACACAACGTGTCCCATTAGAGGAATCACAAAAAGCGCTAGATATACTTAACGAAAAGAAAGAAAATGTCGTTAAAGTAATTGTAGAAGTAGATAAATAGAAAAGGGGAATGGAAAAAATGAAAAGGACTTCAACGAAATTAATTGCACTACTTATCATCATAGGCTTTGTAATGGCAGGGTGTTCAGATGATTCATCTTCTAAAGGAGGAGATGCGGTAACACTTAAATTAGGACATATTCAATCAGAGAATGATCTTTGGCATGATGGAGCAGTGAAATTTAAAGAAGAAGTAGAACGACTTTCAGAAGGTAATATGAAAGTTGAAATCTATCCAAACTCTACACTTGGTGGAGATAGAGATATGGCAGAAGGTATGCAAATTGGTACGGTTGACTTTGCTTTAGTTGCAGGGGTTTTAGGAAATTTTGAAGACTCTATTCAATTGTTAGAACTTCCGTATTTATTTAGTAGTCAAGAAGAATATAACAAAGTAATTCATGGTGAAGTAGGACAAGAAATTGCTAATCGTGTCTTAGAAGCATCTGATATTAGAATCTTAAATTGGTGGGATCGCGGACCAAGACATATTACGGCGAACAAACCAATCGAAACAGTAGCCGATATTAAAGGCTTGAAAATGAGAATACCGGAAATCAAAGCGATGGAACATACATGGCAAGCAATGGGAGCTTCCCCAACAACAATGGCATGGAATGAAGTGTACACTGGTTTAGAGCAAAATGTTATCGAAGCACAAGAAAATCCTATTCCATTTATTTTTGGTGGACGTATCCATGAGGTACAAGATTATTTATCTCTAACAGCACATAAGTACGAGTATGTGACACTAGCAATGAGTGATATGACTTGGTCTAAGCTATCAGCTGAACAACAAGAAATTATACAAGAAGCAGCAGATATCGCGACAGAATATGAGAATCAACTTGTAAGTGAACAAACAGATGAAATTCTTGAAACAATGAAAAGTGAAGGGCTAGAAGTAATAGAGCCTGATGTAGAAGCGTTCGCTGAGGAAGCTAGAAAATCTCACAGCGAATTTGCAGAGACAATTGATATCGATCTTTATAACCGAATTGTAGAAGCACTTAAATAGAAAAAAGAAGTAGGAGTGAAGAGTTTTCTTTGCTCCTCCTTTATTACAGATGAGAGGTGTTAACAGTGCAAAAGCTGGATAAGATTCTGGTGAAGACATTGTATTATGTTTGTGGATTCCTGATGTTTTTAATGGTATCCGTTGTTACTGCGCAAGTAATATCTAGGTATCTATTTAATAGCCCGTTGACATGGACTGAGGAATTAGCCCGTTATACATTTGTTTGGGTTTCATTTTTAGGGATGGCTGTTGCGATAAAATATGGATCCCATATTGCATTAGATATGTTAGTTCGAAAATTAACTGGTGTTAGTCGTAAAACGCTCATGGTGTTTAATAATATGCTAGTTTTAATTTTCTCAGGAATATTAACTTATAGTGGATTTGAATTTGTTAAATTAGGAGCTAGACAATCCAGTCCATCTTTATCATTACCGATGGAGCTCGTTTACATTGTTATTCCGATTTCAGGAATACTATTAATCTATTTTGTTTTAAGTGAAACCATACAAATCATTAGAAAGGCAGGGGATGAGCAATAATGGGTGCTATTTTATTTGGAACGTTTGTAGTACTTCTTGTGTTAGGCGTACCAATTGGTTTTGTTCTAGCACTTTCCTCAATCGGAGCGATGCTGGCTAGTGATTATCCAATTGTTGTCTTAAGTCAACGATTATTTACAGCACTTGATTCATTCCCTTTTATGGCCATTCCTTTATTCATGCTAGCTGGGTCAATTATGGGGCATGGTGGAATTACTAGAAGAATCATCGATTTTGCATTATCGATTGTTGGGAATATTAAAGGTGCTTTAGGGCATGTTGTTGCCACAAGTGGAATTATGATGGGTGGTATTTCAGGCTCTGGTGTAGCAGATACAGCTGCTTTAGGTTCTGTTATGGTGCCAGAAATGAAAAAAAGAAAGTATGATGCCGGATTCTCTGCTGCTTTAGTAGCCGCATCAGGAAGTATTGGGCTAATCATACCACCAAGTATAGCGTTAATTATCTATGGTGTAACAACACAATCCTCGATTGGAGACTTATTCGTAGCTGGTATTATTCCCGGTGTGTTAATTGGATTGGGATTCTTTGTGTATTCTTATTTTGTAGCGAAGCGAAAGAATTACCCGAAAGAAGGGAAAGTTAGCTTAAAAGGTGTATGGACTAGCTTTAAGCGAGCTGCTTTCGCGTTAGCGATGCCTGTTATTATTATTGTAGGTATTAGAGGTGGCGCATTCACAGCTACAGAAGGTGGAGCAATCATTGCTGTTTACGCCTTTATCATTAGTGCATTTGTTTATAAAGAAATTAAATTAAAGGACTTACCGAAGATATTTTTTGATGCAGCATTAAGTACAGCTATTATTTCTACTATTATTGCTGCTACGTCACTATTTGGATGGTTATTATCAAGTGAACAAATTCCACAACAAATAACCTCTACATTATTGAGTATTACAGATAATCCAATTTTATTATTACTAATTATCAACTTAATTTTATTAGTAGTAGGGATGTTCTTAGATAGTGGCCCGGCCATTATGTTATTAGCACCGATTTTAGCCCCTGTAGCAGGAAGTTTAGGTGTAGATCCTGTACAGTTCGGTTTAGTCATGGTTATTAACTTGACGATTGGTTTATTAACTCCACCTGTAGGAACTTCTATGTATGTGGCAAGTAATATTTCAGGAGTCCCTATTATGGAATTATCGAAAAAGCTATTACCGTTTTGGGTAATTATGATCGCTGTTTTAATGCTCGTGACATTTGTTCCTGAAATAACAACTATTTTCACAAAATAAGTATTGGCATAGGTAAATAAATAGGTTAAGAAAGGAATTTAGATATGGGGAAGATTATTTTAGGTATCGTAGCAGATGATTTTTCAGGTGGGAGCGACGCGGCTTCCTTCCTGGCTAAACAAGGTATCAAAACGTATCTATACAATGGGATACCGGCAGAAGATTATCAGGTAGATGAGGAAAATATCGCCGTTGTCATTGCCTTGAAAACAAGAACAGAAGAGAAAGCAAAAGCTGTATCAGAATCATTAGAGGCTTTCCAGTGGTTGAAGAATCATGGCGCAACACAATTATATAGTAAGTATTGTTCTACATTCGATTCTACTGAAGAGGGCAATATTGGTCCTATCATTGATGGGGTATTAGAAAAGTACGATATTCATTATACAGTTCTTGTCCCAGCTCTTCCGGTTAATGGAAGAATCGTGAAGGATGGGCAATTGATTGTGAATGGTGTGCCTCTAAATGAGACGCACATGAGACACCATCCGTTAACACCAATGTGGGATGCTAACATAGCGAATTTAATGGAGCCACAAGGGAAATATCCAAGTCTTAAGATTAACCATGAACAATTAGAATTACCTAATGAAGAAATTTTATCCTTAATTGAGGATTTTGGGAAAGATAAAGAACATTTTTATGTGATTCCTGATTATGTGGAGGAAAAACACGCACAAAAAATAGTAGAGTTGTTTGGTGATTTACCGTTATTAACCGGTGGATCAGGTCTAATGACGGAACTTGGTCGTAAATACCTTCATGAGAATTCTCAGGTGGAATTTCAAAGAAGCTCCACTAATGGAAAGGCGATTATTCTAGCGGGAAGTTGTTCGGTAGCAACCCTACAACAAATAGAAGAATTTAAGAAATTAAACAAGCCTTCATTTAGAATTGACCCATTCCAATTGGCTGATGGGACACAAACAAAAGAAATGTTATGGGAACAAATTCAAGCTTCAGAAGAAGATGAAATCTTAGTTTATAGCTCTGATAAGCCTGAGAATGTGAAAGAGGCTCAGAAGGCTGGAAGAGAAAAAGTATCAGAACTATTGGAGAAAACAACAGCATTTCTTGCGAAGAATGCAGTTAGCAATGGCTACAATCGTATTATTGTAGCAGGTGGTGAAACTTCTGGGGCGGTAACAAAAACACTAGGATACAATTCCTATTTAGTGGGCGATAGCATCGATCCAGGTGTTCCAATCATGGTACCAACCCAAAATAAAGACATACGTCTAGTGTTGAAATCAGGGAACTTTGGAGATAAGGATTTCTTTATCAAAGCTGCCAACATGACAAAGGGTGATTCCATTGACTAGCCTAGAGAAAAAAATATCAGATGCTATATGGATTGGGAAGGCTTTATTTGATAGAGATAAGGCTACAGGCTCCTCTGCCAACATGAGCTTTATCCACGAAGGTAACATTTATATTACTGGTAGCGGAACTTGCTTCGGAAATTTAACGAAAGAAGATTTTTCCGTAACGAGTCGTGATGGGGAACATCTTACGGGGATTAAACCAAGTAAGGAGCTTCCTCTTCACAAAACGTTATATGATAAGGATGATTCCATACAAGCTGTTATCCACACACATAGCTTTTATTCAACGTTATGGTCATGCTTAAAGCATGAGAATGAAAGGGACATCATCCCATCCTATACCCCGTATTTAAAAATGAAAATTGGAACGATTGGTCTAGTACCATATGGTAAGCCAGGCTCAGAAACCTTATTTCAATATTTCAAGGACAGACTTCATGATAGCGATGGATACATCCTGCAAAATCATGGACCAGTAGTAGGCGATAAGGATTTATTATCTGCCTTCTACGCACTAGAAGAGTTAGAGGAAAGTGCAAGAATAGCCTGGGAGCTACGTAATGACCAAAAAAGAGCTAACTTGATAACGTGATGGGTAGTAATTAGGGATTGGAAGAGTGCTGCAAAAGCAGAAAAGAGGGGCTTGGAAACGGGAGAGGGTGTAGTAAATCCTGAAGAAGGTGCTGCAAATCCTGAAAGAAGACGCTCAAATCCTCAAGAAGGTGCTCCAAATCCTGAAAAACCCCCTCCAAATCCTGAAGAATATGTCAACTAGATAAAACCGAACGGATTCTCTGAATCGTAGTTCGGTTTTTTTCTATAGAATGGTATCTGTCATGATCGCAATATGCGCTGGAATATTAGTAAACATGTCCATCTGTTCAGTAATAAAAATCCGACTTGTCTAATATAGTACAGATATAGCTTGGACAATAGGAGGATTTAAAAAAATGCATAAGCTATTTCCAGGGTTAGGACCGTTAGCATCCTATCGACTTTCCTATTTAACAGATGATATTACGGCGGGGATTATTGTTACATTTTTATTACTTCCTCAAAGCATGGCATATGCACTTGTTGCTGGGGTTCCTATTGCGATGGGATTAATTGCGGCCACGATTCCGTTGTTCGTTTATGGACTTTTTGGCGGGTCGAGATATCTGTCCGTAGGTCCAGTATCTGTTATATCACTTTTATCATTAACAGGCTTATCCAGTATGGCTCAACCAAGTTCGAAAGAGTATATCATGCTAATTATTATGTTAGCCTTCTTAGTTGGGGCTATCCAACTTGTCATGGGGCTAGTGAGGGTTGGATCCATTCTAAAATATATTTCAACTTCCGTCATCTATGGTTTCACTTCTGCACTTGCCATAATCATTATGCTTAATCAACTCCCTTCGATTATAGGGGTAGATTTGCCGAGCTACCAAGGATTCTTCTCCTATTTGAATCAGGTATTTACTCATCTTCCTATGATGAACATATTAACCTTGGCAATTGGACTAGGAAGTATTTTCATTCTCATACTTTTTCAGAAAAAGTTCCATGTAAAGATTGGCCCGTTAGTAGTGATTATCCTTTCGGTGTTAGTAGTCGATTTTTTTCATTTAAATAAAGAAGGGATTGAAATAGTTGGCTCGATTCCGCGGGATATAATCGGAGTAGGTTTACAAATGCCAACTGTCGATATCATCCTGTCACTTTTACCCATCGCCATAACCATTAGTTTTATTTCCTTTTTTGAATCGTTTTCCGTAGCGAAGACATTGGCAGATAAGGATCGTGAATCGTTAAATCCGAATCAAGAGTTAATTGGTATAGGATTTGCCAATATGGCAAGCTCATTCGCAGGCTCCATTCCGGTTGCAGGTGCCGTATCGCGAGCAGCAGTAAGCTATGAGTCCGGTGCAAAAAGTAACCTATCTATCATCATTACAGCGTTATTTATGTTACTAGCAATCTTTTATATCACGCCATTTTTATACTTCTTACCGAAAGCTACATTAGGGGCAATCATTATTATTGCGGTAAAGAATTTAATCAACTTTACACCGTTAAACTTGAAGCGTAATAGCCTGCAGGCACTACCGTTTATCGTTACATTTGCCACTACATTATTTATCGATGTGTTTTTGGGGATTGTATTTGGGATTATAGTGTCTTTGGGATTAACACTATTAACAAACCAAAAATAAGAGATAAGTGGACGTTATCTTTTCTGAATTAGTATCAACTCATAACAATTCATACTAAAGTTATATTCCATATTTTCAGAATATTAGTTATAATGGGAGGTGGAAAAAAACATTGAATACGAGGAGGCAATGAAGATGGATGTAAGTGGAATTTTACAGGTAGTGGAAAATAGTAAACTTGTCTACCCGGATGAAGAAAAAACACGTACTACATCAATTGGATCTACAGAAGCATTCCAAAAACTATTAGCCCAATCTCAAGCTGATCCGGCAAGCTTCTGGGAAAGTGTAGCCAAGGAGCTGGAATGGTATGAGCCATGGGAAACTACGATGTCTGGAAGCCTTCCTGATTTTCACTTTTTTGAAGGGGGAATTAGCAACCCTAGCATCAATCTACTAGACCGGCACATTGCAAAGGGAGCGGGTAATCGTACCGCACTGATTTGGGAAGGAGAAAATGGCGATACGAAGTTTTTTACGTATAATATGTTACTAGCAGAAGTGAATCGTTTTTCCAATGCATTACGTTCTCTAGGTGTGAAAAAGGGGGATGGCATCGCGATTTACCTTCCGAATTTAGCAGAGGCGTTCATCGCAGTGCTTGCTTGTTTCCGTATTGGTGCGGTTTATAACGCGATTTTCTCAGGGTACTCCGAAAAGTCGTTGAAAGATCGTTTGACCGCCTTTGAACCAAAAGTAATGGTAACAGCAGATGCTACCCAGCGTCGTGGTAATACGATTTACTTAAAGGAAAAAGTCGACCATGTTGTTCCGGAGATTCCTTCTGTTGAGGCGGTCATTGTGGTCAATCGATTTGGAACAACGGTTAACATGGAACCAGGCCGCGATTATTGGTGGGAGGATTTACGAGCAAAAATGAGTAAGGACTGTGAGCCAGAAAGAATCGAGGCGAATGAGCCAGGGATTGTATTTTATACAAGCGGAACAACCGGTAAGCCAAAAGGGGTAGTTCATTCTGGAATGGCGTTTGTAGTCCAAAATTATATTTATGCCAAATATCATATGGATCATAAAGATGACGATGTGTTCTGGTGCTCTGCGGATATCGGATGGTTAACGATGCATATATGGGGAATTGTAGGTTCCTTAGCAAATGGTGTCACAACAGTAGTTTATGAAGGGGCACCAGATTATCCGACCAAGGACCGCTTTTATCAAATTATAGAAAAATATCGTGTGAACAAGCTTTTCACCGCACCAACCGCATTGCGGATGTTAAAAAGCTTAGGAGATGAGGTTCTAAATCAATACGACCTAAGTGACCTTGATGTGATTTCCTTAGTTGGTGAGCCGTTTGATGCGGAGACATGGCGTTGGACTTATGAAACCCTTGGGAAGAAGAACATTGCCGTAAATAATACATGGGGACAAACGGAAACAGCAGGCTGCCCGATAGCAGGAGCTGCCTGGCTAACACCGATGAAGCCTGGATCAGCGGGAATTCAATTCCTAGGTGCGGATGTCGCGGTTGTTGATTATGACGGAAAACCAGTGGAACCGAATACGTTAGGGAACCTTGTTATCCGAAAGCCATTCCCAATGCTCTGCCGTACGTTATGGAAGGAACCCGAACGCTATTACAATGCCTATTTCAGCCAAGTAGAGGGCTGCTATTTTGCCTCTGACTTAGCATTAATCGATGAAGACGGCTACATATGGGTCGTTGGCCGTTCTGATGATGCATTCAATGTTGCCGGACACCGATTAAGTACAATGGAAATGGAAAGTGCCGTTCTAGAGGTAGATGGGGTGTCAGAGGTTGCTGTCATTGGAGTACCCGATACCATCAAAGGAGAAGTACCAGTAGTGTTTGTTCGACTTGCAGAAGGATATATAGAATTAGATGAACTATTAAGCAACATAACTGCCAGTATCGTGGATCAAATTGGGGCAATTGCAAGACCAAAGGAAATTATCGTTTCAAAGAGCCTACCAAAAACAGTAAGTGGAAAAATTATGCGTAGGCTATTGAAGGAAATTGTAGTAAAAGGTAACGTCACGGGAGATATTACAGGGCTTGAGGACCCAAGTACCGTTGCACACATTCAAGAGACCATTAATAGTCGAACAAAAATATAAGGGCTTTAATAAGCGGGACAGTAGGTTGCTGTTCCGTTTTTTGTTGGGATGTGGGGAGGGAGTGGGTTCTCAAGGATGTTTAGAAGTCGCGCGCGGGAATAATGGGGAATCGCGAGAGGATGAGCAAAAGGCGCGCGGAGAGTTCTGGGGTCTTGCGGGGATGGCTAATATCGCGGGGAGAATCTGAAAATCGCGCGAGAAGTTCCGGGATGAGTGGGTATCGCGCGAGAAAACCAAAAATTGCGCGAAAACGCTCCAAAGTCGCGCGAGAACCTCAATGTTTCGCACGAAGAATACTGAAACCGCGCGAGAAGTTCTGATATTCGCGCGACAAACAATCTGTCGCGCGATTTACAATGAAGCCCGCGCGAAATTTATTATTAGTTGCGCGAGTTTACGTCCATTCCGCGCGAAACACATCATGGGATTAGATTTACATTGGTTGCGAAATGTAATTTTATCAAATGTTAAATTTATATATAATAGGTAAACTAAAATTATCTTCTATTATAGGCAATCAAAAATATTAACTATTAATTTCAATGCGACTTTACTAATTTATCAATATGACAAGGAACCACACCTTAACTATAATCATTATAAAAATGATGGGGTGTTAAGGGCATGGTTATATTAAATAGAAAAGTTCCTATTACATTAAAGAAATTACAAGCACTTATTCCGCGACTAAGACCAGACTTCCCTAGGATTTATGAAATCAAACAAGATGAAAGAAATAGAAGAAAGGGATATGAAGGAGAAAAACATATTGATTACTATATTGAGCTATTAGCGGATAAATTTACTATTCTTCATGATGTTTGCTTGGAAGTGAATAAGAGAATTTTTCAAATGGATTCTATCATAATTTCGAAAAAAGCGATTTATATTATAGAGATGAAGGATTATAGTAATAAAATTACTTTCGATACTAATCTAAACCAGTGTATTCGTAGTGATGGTGATATTGAGATGGGGTATCGTCATCCTATTGCACAGGCTGAAAATCAGAAGTTATTATTGGAAACTTGGCTAGAGCAAAACCTTTCCCGTCACATACCAGTACGTTATTTCGTGGTTTTTAGTGACCCAAATACAATTATTGATGTTATAGGAGATCAGGCGGCAATTGCAGAAATTGTACTCCACGCTAATCACCTTCCAAATAAAGTACTTAATATAGATAATGAAATAAATACTACTATGAAACAGAAAAGTCATCTAATTGGTAAGAGGATATTAAAAGAGAATAAAGACTTCGAAATTGATATATTGCAGGAATACCAAATAAGTCGTAATGATTTTCTTTCTGGAGTTCAGTGCCCAAAATGTCAAACACTAGGGATGAAGAGAGGGCATGGCAAGTGGATTTGTATGCGATGTAAGTCTGTGTCCAAACAGGCACACCTCAAAGCATTGTCTGATTATCTTATCTTAATAAATCCTTATATAAGTAACAAAGAGTGTATGAAATTATTAAATGTATCGAGTAAGGATGTTACTACACGCTTATTAAAATCTAGTAACCTTATGTATGATCCACTTCATAGGAGATGGAGAAGGTAGTATATGATCAAAAATTAACTTTCTTAAAGACAAACTTGATTTTATTTTGTTTTATTTATTTTATTATTTTACTTCTGAACTTATTACTTTATAAGGTTAAGTGAAGGGAGTGCTTGAATTGAAATATGTATTTTAGGTATTGCAATTGATCGTGATATAAGGTATATTATTAATCTATCATATTATTTATCATAGATTTTTAAAAAAGTATTTGACTTTATGATTAATAGTATGATATATTATTTCTTGTCGCTAAATTAAGCGGCAAAAGCAAATAAAAACTTTTAAAAAAACTATTGACATTGATTGAGCAATAGTGGTATGATATAAAAGTTGTCGTTGAAATAACGATAAACGATTTGCTCCTTGAAAACTGAACAAAACAACCAGTATGTCAAGAAAAAACATACCCTGTTTTTTCTATGTAAAGAATTACAGAAGCTAGCAGCTTCTTTGCTAAGAATTACCTATGATTGATTGGTGTCAATCGTAGACAAACTTTTTGGAGAGTTTGATCTTGGCTCAGGACGAACGCTGGCGGCGTGCCTAATACATGCAAGTCGAGCGAGTGAAATTAATTGATCCCTTCGGGGTGA